>JALZDI010000240.1 GCA_030862655.1 Actinomycetota bacterium
GTGCAGGGCGACCGCGACTCGTTCGGCGCTCCCGACAGCTTCCCCGAGACGGTCGACCTCGCGGTGATCCCCGGGGCCGACCACGGGTTCACCACGCTCAAGCGCGGCGACCTGTCGCAGGAGGAGGCGCTGGGCGTGCTGGTCGAGGCCGTGCTGGAGTGGATCACCCGCGAGGTCGCCTGACCGGCCGGGAATGTCCGGCCGTCCGGTCGCGTTCTGGCTGACGACACTGGACTCGTCAGCGAACAGGAGCACGCAGCGTGCTGTGCACCTTGCCCGATCGCGACCCCGGGGCCCCGCCGGTAGGCTTGCCGGCGATGACAAGCGAACCCGAGGCCGAGAGCCCGCAGCAGCGCGCCGATCGTTTCGAGCGCGACGCCCTCCCTTTCCTGGACCAGCTGTACGGCGCCGGGCTCCGGATGACGCGCAACCCCGCTGACGCCGAGGACCTGGTGCAGGAGACGTTCGCCAAGGCGTACGCCTCGTTCCACCAGTTCAAGCCGGGCACCAACCTCAAGGCCTGGCTCTACCGCATCCTCACCAACACGTTCATCAACTCCTACCGCAAGAAGCAGCGCGAGCCACAGCAGCAGATGACCGAGGAGGTCGAGGACTGGCAGATCGCGCGGGCCGAGAGCCACACCTCCAGCGGGCTGAAGTCGGCTGAGGCCGAGGCGCTCGAGCGGCTGCCCGACACCGACGTCAAGGACGCGCTGCAGGAGCTGCCGGAGGACTTCCGGATGGCGGTCTACCTCGCCGACGTCGAGGGGTTCGCCTACAAGGAGATCGCGGAGATCATGGAGACGCCGGTCGGCACGGTGATGTCCCGGCTGCACCGCGGGCGGCGGATGCTGCGTGAACGGCTCAGCCACTACGCGCGCGACCGGGGCATGGCGGCGGCGGGCGCCCGGGACGAGACGGGAGACCGGTCATGAGCTGCGGGCAGCCCCACGACAAGGACTGCGCCGAGGTCCTGGAGAACCTCTTCCTGTTCATCGACCACGAGATCGAGGAGGCCAGCTGCGCGGAGATCCAGCAGCACCTCGACGAGTGTGCGCCGTGTCTGGCCAAGTACCAGCTCGAGCAGCTGGTCAAGACCCTGGTGGCACGCTCGTGCCGCGAGCCCGCGCCCCCGAGCCTGCGCGACCGCGTGCTGCTGCAGATCCGCTCGGTGCACGTGGAGATCACCGAGACCCGCACCGACCCCGGCTTCGGGCGCTGAGCACGGCGCCCGCCCACTGAACGCGAACGACCCCGGCAGCCACGGGCCGGGGGTCGAGTCGTCTGGGTCGGTCAGGCGTTGGGGCGCTTGCCGTGGTTGGCGGGGTTCTTCTTCCGGCTGCGCCGCTTGCGTCCGCGCTTGCTCATGGCGGTCTCCTCGTCTCGGGTGCGGAACGATTGTCGCAGACCGCCGTGCCCGCCCCGGCGCGCGCCCGTCCCGCACACCTGGCGGGCAGCGGGGCGAGCAGGTGCCGCTTTCCCAGGCAATTCCAAGACACCGGGTGCACTCAGTCCGCCTGCCCGCGCCTACATCGTCGGCCCACGCTCTCCCCGTCCACCTGCTCACTGCCGCCCTGAGGTCGCCAGCGACCGGGACAATGGGCGACGGCAGGGCTGACCTGGTTATTCGTGTCGACGGCAATGTCGCGGTGCGCTGGCCGTTGATCCGATAGAGGTCGTGGCGCGGCCAAGAGTCCGGCTTCGGAGTCGAGGCTCTTCTGCCTCGCTCCGACGATTTGGGACGGCAAACGGCCGTGATCCTCCCATGTGCGGCTTGCCGGCCTTCGCAACTTCCGGAGCCTTCCGCTTTCCGCGCCTTATCTTCGCATCACTCTCGTCAGCGGCCACAGCGCCGAGGAGTCGGGCGACGAGCAGCCCGTCTCCCGACCCAAGGTTGAAGTCGCCGTGCAAGGTGACGACGTTGGTGACCCCTGCTGCCGCGCACGTCTGGACGAATGCCTCGAGCTCGATCGGTCGTCGGTGGAGTCGGTCCAAGTGCCACACCATGACGCCATCGATGCGCTTATCAGTCAGGTCGGCGAGCATGCGCCGGTAAGCCGGAACGAGGCTTGCCGCTGTAGGCGCTTGCATCGTCGTCGACGTACTCGTCGGCGACGGCCCATCCCCGCCGGCCGCCTCAGCGCGGCGATCTCCAGCTGGCGCGCCACGCCGGGGCCGTCACCCCCACGATCCTGCGAGATTCGGGCGTAGATCCCCACCGCTCCAGGCATGGGGTGACATAACGAACAGTCGCGTTGCCGAGGGTGTGCTACTGGGTCGTTGCCGTCTGGCCGGCCGTCAGGCCGAGCTGGGCCATCAGGGAGCCGCTGTCGAAGTAGGTGCGCTGCGCGAGCACCTTCCCGTCGCTGAGGTCGAACACGTCGCACAGCTGCAGCGTGACCGAGCGCCCGGTGGCCGGGATGGATCCGGCCGGGGTCACCAGCGCGCCCGTGTGCGTTCCCCGCCCGGTGAACTCGACGACCGCTCGGTCGCCGACGACGAGGGTCCGGTCGATCGTGATCTGGCCATCCGGGAAAGCGTCAGCCCACATGGCGTTGTACTGGCGCGCCCCGTCGGGGCCGCGGAAGACGTCGCCGCTGCCGACGACGGTGATCACCCCGTCGGGAGCCATCGCCTCGGCCTGCTTGTCGTAGTTCCGCTCGTTGAACGCGTCGTAGAGACCGCGCACCAGGTTTTCGTTGTCTGCCATTCGAGTCTCCGCTCTGGCTCATACCGCCCGCTGCCGATGGAACGTAGTCCCGCCCCGTGGCCGCGCCTATAGGTCGTTTGGGCCACCCCGGCAGGGGGAAGCGTGACCGGTAGCCGAGCCCGACGCCCGGAAGTAGGTGGCCGTCCTGTTCTCCTCCCGGTTCATGCCCTGCCCGGAGTGCGGCGAGTCGGTTGAGCGGCTGCCCGACGACGAGACCCCGCACCGCTGCGACCCCGCCCGGCGGGTCGAGTTCCAGATGTGCGCCCTGCGCGACGACCTCGCCGGCTGCGAGGACGAGGTGCACCGCTACCTGCAGACCACCCGCGGGCGCTTCGAGGTGTGGCTCGCCGCCCGGCAGGTCCGCGGTGTGGTGGGCGGCGAGGCATGACGGCCCCGTCCATGCCGGCCCCCGGCGCGACCGCCACCGTCAGCCACGTGGTCGCCGACGACGACACCGCCGCGGCCCTCGGCAGCGGTGACCTGCCCGTGCTGGGCACCCCCCGGCTGCTGGCCTGGGCCGAGGAGGCCACCTGTACGGCGATCGCGGCCGACCTCGACCCGGCGCTCACCAGTGTCGGCAGCCGGGTGCGCGTCGAGCACCTGCAGCCCAGCCCGCTGCGGGCGGCGGTCAGCGTGCGTGCCGAGCTCACCGACGTCGACGGCAGGTCGATGCGCTTCGAGGTCGTCGCCGAGCACGACGACGGCCTGGTCGTCGGCCGCGGCGAGGTGACCCGGGCCGTGGTCGACCGTGACCGCTTTCTCGCTCGTCTCTGACCGCGCTCTCAGATGCCGTGCGTGGCGCGCGGGTAGGCGGCCTTGGGGTCGGTGACAACGTTGACCAGGTAGGGCACGCCCGAGGCGAAGGCGCGGTCGAGCGCGGCACCGATGTCGCCGGGCGCGGTCACGGTCTCGCCGGCGCCGCCGAGAGCCTTGACCACGTCGTCATACGGCGTCTCCCGGCCGAGGTCGGCAGCCACGTCGTAACCGTAGAGCATCTGCATCGGGCCCTTCTCCAGCCCCCAGCACGAGTTGTTGCCGACCACCATCACCACCGGCAGGGCATGACGCACCAGCGTGTCCACGTCCATCAGCGACATGCCGGCCGCGCCGTCGCCGTAGAGCACCACCACCTGCGAGGAGGGCCGCGCGATGCGGGCGGCCATCGCCGCGCCCATGCCGGCGCCCAGGCAGCCGTATGGGCCCGGGTCGAGCCAGCCGCCCGGCTGCCGCGGCTCGGCGTACTTGCCGGCGAACGACACGAAGTCGCCGCCGTC
>JALZDI010000040.1 GCA_030862655.1 Actinomycetota bacterium
GGCTCCTGCTCCCGGCTGCGGAGGCCCTGGGCTCCCCGACCGGTGCGGTCGTGCTGGACCGCCCCGCGCTGTTCCGGCACCCGGTCTCCGCGACCTTCCACGGCCGTGACGTGTTCGCACCGGTGGCGGCGCACCTGTACCGGGGCCTGCCCCTGCACGAGGTGGGAACGCGGGTGGATCCGTCGTCCCTGCAACGGCTGCCGCCTGCCTATCGACGGGTCGGCGACGGATTCCTGGAGGCGGAGGTGGTGTCCGTGGACCGGTTCGGCAACGTGCAGCTGGCCGCCGACGCCGACGACCTCGCCGCCGTCGGGAGTGTCGGGGGCGAGACGATCCGCGTCACCGCACGCGGCGAGGAGGACGCGGTGGTGGCGGACCGCTTCGACGCGGTCCCCGCCGGCGCGCTGTTGGTCCACGTCGACTCCGACCGGCGGGTGGCGCTCGCGGTCAACCGCGGTCGCGCCGACCGCCGGCTCGACGTGGGGCCCGGAGACCTGCTGCAGCTCAGCGTCACCGGGTGAGGGGCGGGCGGGACCGTGGTGCCGTGCTGCGGTCGTCGTCGCACTTCCACCACGGCCGGCACTTGTCGTTGTCGTCGTCGCACTTCCACCACGGGTGGCACTTGTCGTTGTCGCACTTCCACCATGGGTGGCACTTGTCGTTGTCGTCGTCGCACCAGTTCTCCCACGGGTGGCACTTGTCGTCCGCGCCCTGCGGGTCGGCGACCGGAGCGCCGGCGAGGACCACGCCTGCGCTCGAGGACAGGTCGGCCGCGGCGGCGGACGGCCCGAGGGCGAGCGGCCCGAGGAGTGCCAGGGTGAGACAGGCCATCACGGCCGTGCCGTAGCGGGTGAGGGCGCGGTGCCCGGGGGATGGCCCATGGACGCGCCGCGGTCTGGTCATGATGCTCCCCCCTCGAGGAGTCTGCTCCCGACCGCGGGCAGCGACCCGCGGTCGCTGACAACCCCAACCTCCGCCGGCGGCACGCCGCACTCAATAGCCCTTCGTAGTCATTCGGGCACCACCGGTGACGAGAGTCGGAAGCGGGCTCTCAGCGGCCGTCGAGCAGCGGACCGGCCGGGTCGTGGCGCAGGCCCCCGTGCCTGCGCACGGCCAGCGCACTCAGCGCCTCCAGCACCGCTCGGTTGGCCAGGGCGGCGGTGATGTCGGCGTGGTCGTACGGCGGGGACACCTCGACCACGTCGACCCCGACGACGGGCAGCTCCAGGCACACGCGCCGGACGGCGTCGAGCAGCTGGCGCGCCGACAGCCCGCCGGGCTCGGGGGTCCCGGTGCCCGGCGCGTGCCCGGGGTCGCACACGTCCACGTCGACCGACAGGAAGACGCCCTCGCACTCGTCGGTGGCGGTCGCGAAGGCCTCGGTCAGGCAGGCGTCCAGGCCGCGGGCGCCGATCTCGGTCATCTCGTAGGAGCGCATCCGCTGGTCGGCCATCCAGGCCAGCGTCTCCGGGCCGGGCCAGTAGCCGCGCAGCCCGATCTGCAGGAACCGGTCACCGCGCAGGGCACCGGACTCGATCAGCCGGCGCATCGGCTGCCCGTGGCCGTACAGCGAGCCGAACTCGATGTCGCCGGTGTCGGCGTGCGCGTCGAAGTGCACCATCGACACACGGCCCGGACCGTGCACCCGCGCCACGCCCTTCGCGTCGGGCAGCGCGATCGTGTGGTCGCCGCCGAGCACCACGGGTACCGCGCCCGCGGCCGCCACGGTGGCGACCGCCTCCTCGAGGTCGGCGATCGAGCGCTCGACATCGCCGGAGTACATCTCCACGTCGCCGGCGTCGCGCACCACCAGGTCGCGCAGCGCGTCGACCCGCAGCGCCAGGTGCGGCCGCGAGCCGTCCTGGGGCAGGTAGTCGGTCTGCCGGATCGCCATCGGGCCGAACCGGGTGCCGGGCCGGTGCGAGGTGCCGCCGTCGAAGGGCGCGCCCACGACCACTACGTCGGCCCCGGCCAGCGACCCCGGGTCGCCGAGGTCGCACCGCGGCACGCCCAGGAAGGTGATGTCGGGGCCGTACTGCGGGCCGTACCGGGTCATCGTCGCCACCTCACCTCGACCTACGGATTTCGTAGCAGGATGGCATAGCACCCGCCGTACTCACCACTCCACGACCACTGTACCGACGGAATCCCTTGTGCATGACTTGTCCAATCCGTGCATTCTTGCCACACTGGGATGCCTGATGGCGCGAGATCCGCGCCATCACGGTGACAGCCGAGGAAGAGAGCCATGACGCTCCCGCATCAGCCCGAGCCTCGCACCGAGCGCGACCTGGAGACCCTGCAGAAGTCCGCTCAGGAGCACCTGTGGATGCACTTCACCACGATGGGCGACTACGGGCCCGGCCACGAGGTGCCGCTGATCGTGCGCGGTGAGGGCGCCTACGTCTACGACGGCCGCGGCAAGCGCTACCTCGACGGGCTCGCCGGACTGTTCGTCAGCCAGGTGGGTCACGGCCGCACCGAGCTCGCCGACGCGGCGGCGGCGCAGGCGCGCGAGATGGCGTTCTTCCCGCTGTGGTCCTACGCCCATCCCAACGCGATCGAGCTCGCCGAGCGGGTCGCGGGCTACGCGCCCGGCGACCTCAACCGGGTCTTCTTCACCACCGGCGGCGGTGAGGCGGTCGAGAGCGCCTGGAAGCTGGCCAAGCAGTACTTCAAGATGACCGGCCGCCCGATGAAGCACAAGGTGGTCAGCCGCGCGATCGCCTACCACGGCACCACGCAGGGCGCGCTGTCGATCACCGGCCTGCCGGGCCTGAAGGCGCCGTTCGAGCCGCTGGTGCCGTCGACGTTCCGGGTGCCCAACACCAACATCTACCGGGCGCCGATCCACGGCGACGACCCCGAGGCGTTCGGCCGCTGGGCGGCCGACCAGATCGCGGTCGCGATCGAGAACGAGGGTCCTGAGACGGTGGCCGCGGTGTTCCTCGAGCCGGTGCAGAACGCCGGCGGCTGTTTCCCCCCGCCGCCGGGCTACTTCGCGCGCGTGCGCGAGATCTGCGACGAGTACGACGTGCTGCTGGTCAGCGACGAGGTCATCTGCGCGTTCGGCCGGCTCGGGCACATGTTCGGCGCGGAGCGCTACGGCTACCAGCCCGACATCATCACCTGTGCCAAGGGGATCACCTCCGGCTACGCCCCGCTGGGCGCGATGATCACCACCGACGCGCTGATGGAGCCGTTCCTGGCCCGGGGCGCGATGTTCGCCCACGGCTACACGTTCGGCGGGCACCCGGTCTCCACCGCGGTCGCGTTGGCCAACCTCGACATCTTCGAGCGCGAGCGGCTCAACGACCGGGTCCGCGAGCACGAGGGTGCGTTCCGCACGACGCTGGAGAAGCTGCTCGACCTGCCGATCGTCGGCGACGTCCGCGGAGACGGCTACTTCTACGGCATCGAGCTGGTCAAGGACAAGGCGTCCAAGGCGACCTTCAACGACATCGAGTCCGAGCACCTGCTCAAGGGGTTCCTGTCCAAGGCGCTGTTCGACGCGGGGCTGTACTGCCGCGCCGACGACCGCGGCGACCCGGTGGTGCAGCTGGCGCCGCCGCTGGTCTGCGGGCAGGAGCACTTCGACGAGATGGAGCAGATCCTGCGCGGCGTACTCGAGCAGGCCTGGCAGAAGCTCTGAGCGCACCCCTCGCGCCGAGACTGCGCGAGTGCCCGTACGGTCAGCCCTCCACCGGCTCCAGCACGAACAGCGGGATCTCGCGGTCGGTCTTCTTCTGGTACTCGGCGTAGTCCGGCCAGGCGGCGACCGCGCGCTCCCACCACTGCGCCTTCTCGTCGCCGGTGGCCTCGTGCGCGTGGTAGTCACGCCGGTCGGCGCCGTCCTGCAGCTCCACGTGCGGGTTGGCGGAGATGTTGTGGTACCACACGGGGTGCTCGGGAGCCCCGCCCTTGGAGGCCACGACGGCGTAGCGGCCGTCGTGCTCGACGCGCATGAGCGGGGTCTTGCGGATCTTGCCCGACCGCGCACCCTGGGTGGTGAGGATGATGACCGGCTTGCCCATCATCGTGCCGCCCTCGGCGCCCCCGGTGCGTTCGTAGGCGGCCACCTGGTCGCGGACGTAGTCGGCGGGGCTCGGTGCGTACTCTCCCTGCAAAGGCATGCGCCGATCATCGCCGATCCGGTCGCCGTACCGCCAGACCCGCGCCCAGAGGTGTCGACCGCGTAACCGGGCGGGTGACCGGTCGTTGGTCTCCTCATGCGAGGACTCACGAACCGGACAGGGCTGCTCACCGGAGTCGGCGTGGCGGCCGCCGCCCTGCTGCCGCTGGGCATGCTGCCGGCACTGGCGCAGAGCCAGAGCAGTGGCGTGGGCGACACCCCCACCGCGACCCGCGGCGTCGCCGTGGCCGAGGAGGGCGCGGGCTCGCACATGAGCCCGGTCGCCAACCTGCAGTACGACGGCACCGGCGAGGCCCAGTCCGGCTCCGACATCGAGTTCCTCAAGGTGGGCCGGCGCGAGTACGCCCTGGCGGGCACGCTGCGCAAGGGCATGCAGATCGTGAACGTCACCGACCCCACGCAGCCCCGTATCGCCGCGGTCTACGACTGCGACGTGACCCAGGGCGACATCCAGGTGTGGAGGAACGGCCGGCGGGTCCTCGCGAGCTACACCGCCGACGGCACCTTCGGGGCGGCCGGTGCCGCCTCGCAGTGCGCCCAGGACCTCGGGCTGGGGTCCGACGCGTCCGGCACCGTCATCGTCGACCTGACCCGCCCGTCGCAGCCGGAGACGGTGAGCTACGTGCCGGTGCCGCGCGGGTCGCACAACATGACCATCCACCCCAGCGGCGACTACCTGTACAACTCCAACTCCGACCTGATCACGAGCACCTCCCCCACGATCACCATCTTCGACGTGTCCGACCCCGAGTCGCCGCGGCACGTGCAGGATTTCCCGCTGCCGTTCGTGCCCGCCTCGCTGGGCTCGGAGTCGCACGACATCACGTTCGACGAGTCCGGCACGCGCGCCTACTCGGCCGCGCTCTCCCAGACGCTCGTGCTGGACACCACCGACCCCGAGCAGCCCGAGATCATCGGCGAGATCGTCGACCCGACGATCAACGTGTCGCACCAGGCCGACCCGGTCACGTTGACCCGGCCGGACGGCACACAGCGCGAGGTCCTCGTGGTCACCGACGAACGCGCCGGCGCGGCCGGCAGCGTGGAGTGCCCGGGCGGCGGGCTGCACCTGTACGACATCACCGGCGCCAACGAGACCGACCCGCAGAAGATCGGCACCTGGTTCATCCCCGTGATCCAGCCGCAGGCCGGCACCACCTGCACCTCGCACGTGCTGCGCATCTACCCCGAGCAGGAGATGCTGACGATCGCCTGGTACGGCCAGGGCGTGCGTGTGCTGGACATCTCCGGGCTGGCCACCGTCGAGGGCTCGCCGGCCACGGTCGCGGTCGGTGACGGCGCCGGCATGCGCGAGGTCGGGCACTACGTCTTCCCCGACTCCGACACCTGGTCGTTCAAGACCAACCGGATCGCGGCCGACGGCTCGTTCTACGGCTACGGCAACGACCTCACCCGCGGGTTCGACGTCTACCGCTTCGACGGCGCCGGGCTCTCGGTGCCGCCGCTGGAGCCGAACGACCTCGGTCGCCGGTAGCCCTCGGCCTTCGGCCCGCGGCCGGAGAGACGGGGCAACGGACGAACTCGGGGTTCGGGCACCCAGCATCGTCCCGGTGCAGCAATCCAGCAGTCCGCGCGCATGTCCACCCGAAGGCCAGTCAGTCACCGAGGTGCGTGGGCGCGAACATGCGGAGTACGGCGGGCAGCACGACCACGCCGGGGCCTGGCCGCGAGAGATCGTCGGCCAGGTCCTCGGCCAGCCGGCCCACCGTGGTGCTCACAGCACGCACGCCGAACGACTGCGCCAGGGCGACGAAGTCCGGCCGGGCGAGCTCGGTGCCGGTCGCGGTCCCGAACGCGTCGGTCATGAACTCCCGCAGGATCCCGTAGCCGCCGTCGTCGACGACCAGCCAGGTGACGTCGAGGCCGTGCTGGCGTGCGGTGGCGAGCTCGGCGAGCCCGTACATCGCGCCGCCGTCGCCGGAGACTGCCAGCACCGGGCCGCGCTCGGCCACGGCTGCACCGAGCGCGGCCGGGTAGGCGAACCCGAGGCCGCCGGCGCCCTGGGCGGAGTGCATCGGCCCGTCGCACGGATCCCACGCCGACCAGGCCCAGTAGCCGAGGACCGTCATGTCCCAGCAGCTGGCCGCGTCCGCGGGGAGCGCCTGCCGCACCGCCGCGAGCACGCGTTGCTCGACCGCCAGGCCCTGGCCGGCGATCCGCGTGCGCACGGTGTCGAGCAGCTCGGCCACCCGCCGCTCCGCCTCGCCGTCGTGCGGGCGGGCCATCACAGCCTCGGCGAGCGCGGGCAGCGCGAGCGCGGCGTCGGCGTCGATGCCGAGCGCCGGGCCGTTGGCCTCCAGCACGCCGCGGTCGGCATCGACCTGCACGACCCGGCCGCGTGGCGCCATCGTGTGGTAGTTGCTGGACAGCTCGCCGAGCCCGGACCCGAGCACGAGAAGCACGTCGGCGTCCTCGAGCAGCTGCGTGGTGGCGCGGTCCTCCAGCCAGGACTGCAGCGACAGCGGATGGTCCCGCGGGAATGCGCCCTGCCCGCCGAACGTGGTGGCCACCGGTGCGTGCAGCTTCTCCGCCAGGTGCCGCAGCGGCGACTGCGCCTGCGCGCGCATGACACCGCCGCCGGCGAGGACGACCGGTCGGCGTGCGGCGTCCAGCAGACGCGCGGCCTCGGCGACCAGCTCCGGGCGAGGCGCGGAGCGGCGTGGCTCGACACGGACGTGCCGTACGGCGGGCAGCGACGTCTCGGCCAGCAGCACGTCCTGGGGCACCTCGACCCAGGTCGGCCCGTACGGCGGGGACGACGCCTCCTGCCACGCCGCGACGATCGCGTCCGGCAACTGCGACGCGGTGCGGACGACCTCCACGGACTTGGCCACGTCACGGAACGCGGAGGCCTGGTCGGGGAGCTCGTGCAGGAACCCGCGGCGGCGCCCGCCGAGGCCGCGGGCGGGCACCTGGCTGCCGATGCCGACCACGGGCACCGACGCCGCCCGCGACTCCTGCAGCGCCGGCAACGTGAAGAACGCACCCGGCCCGGTGGAGACCAGCAGCGGGGCGGGGACCCCGGTGGTACGCGCGTGCCCATCGGCGGAGAATGCCGCGCCGGTCTCGGTCCGGCTGCCGACATAGCGCAGCTCGCTCCGCCGCAGGGCGTCGAACGCCCCGAGCGCGTGCTGGCCGGGAAGGCCGAAAACCGCCTCGGCGCCCAGGGCAGTAAGCGTCTCGATGACGAGATCACCGCCGGTGCGCCTGCCCGGCGTGCCGCCGTTGCCGTCCGTCGTCATGCCGTGGCGCCGTCACGCACCTGCATCGTCAGCAGGCTGACCAGGTCGTAGCAGACGTGGCTCGCCGCGACCGCGGTCATCTCGGCGTGGTCGTAGGGCGGCGCCACCTCGACGACGTCGGCACCGATCAGCCGGCTCCCGGCGAGCCCGCGCAGCACCTCGAGCAGCTCCCGGCTCGTGATGCCACCGGCTTCGGGAGTCCCGGTGCCGGGGGCGTGCGCGGGGTCGAGCACGTCGATGTCGATGGACAGGTAGACCGGCCGGTCACCGATCCGCTCGCGCAGCGCAACGGCCACCTCGTCGACGCCGCGGCGCATGACGTCGGCGGAGGTGACGATCCCGAAGCCCATGCGCGCGTCGTCGGACAGGTCGTCGCGTGCGTAGAGGGGTCCGCGCGTGCCCACGTGGGTGACGGCCTCGGTGTCGAGCAGCCCCTCCTCGAACGCCCGGCGGAACGGCGTCCCGTGCGTGTAGGCGGCACCGAAGTAGGTGTCCCAGGTGTCCAGGTGCGCGTCGAAGTGCAGCAGCGCGACCGGTCCGTGCCGTTGCGCCGCGGCGCGCAGCAGGGGCAGGGCGATCGTGTGGTCGCCGCCGATGGTGACCAGCCGAGCGCCGGTGTCCATCAGAGCCCCGGCGTCGCGCTCGATGGTGCCCACCGCCTCGGCGATGTCGAACGGGTTGCAGGCGATGTCGCCGGCGTCGGCCACCTGCGCGGAGTCGAACGGGGAGACGTCGAGGCCGGGATGGTAGGGACGCAGCAGCCTGCTGATCTCGCGCACCGAGGCCGGCCCGAACCGCGCCCCGGGGCGGAACGAGACGCCCGCGTCGAACGGCACGCCGACCACCGCGACGTCGGCCCGGGGCACCTCGTCGAGACGGGGCAGCCGGGCGAACGTGGCCGGACCGGCGAAGCGGGGCACCCGTGTGGCGTCGACGGGGCCGACCGGAGCGCCGGCTCCGGGCCCGGTGCGGGGTGTGTCTGTCATCGGGACTCCTTCGGCAGATCGTCGGCGGGCATGGCGGGACGCTGCCAGCCCTCGTCGGGCAGAGCCGGGGTCACGACCCACAGCACCCGGGCGGGCTCGTGCCCGACCGCGCGGAAGGCGTGCTCGGTCGCAGCGGGGAAGGTCAGCGAGTCGCCGGCCTCGAGCCGCAGGTCCTTGCCGTCGAGGTCGATGCGCAGGCTCCCGCCGAGCACGAACACGAACTCCACCTCGGTAGGCAGCGCGTACATCGCCTCGCCGCTGCCCCCGCCGGGCTGCACCTCGGACAGGATCGCCTGCAGGCGCCGCTCGGAGCTTGGGGTGAGCAGGAACTCGCGCATCCCGCTGCCGCCGAACTCGATCGGCGGATAGGCGTCGTGGCGTACGACCTGCCCAGCGGGGGGCTCGAACAGCGCACCGACGGGCACCGCCAGGGACTCGCACACCCGCAGCAGGCTGGCGACCGAGGCGCTGGCCTGGTCGTTCTCGAGCTTGGACAGGAAACCCTTGGTCAGCCGGCTCTCCCGCGCAACCTGGGCCAGCGTCTTGCGTTGCGCCCGGCGCGCCTCCCTCAGCCGCGTGCCCAGGCTCGGCGTTGCGGAGTCTCCGCCCTCCACGGGGCATGGGGGATGCGGCACCGCTGCTCCTGGACGTGTCGACGGGGTGCCCCTATGAAACCACCGGAGATGGATAGGAAACAAGGGTTGACAACGAGGCGCCGCCGGTCGACTCTCGTGGGGTCCAAGACAGCGGGACCCGAACCCGAAGGAGTGGTTTCCCGTGGGGAGCATCGTCGACGTACTCGTCATCGGCGCCTACTTCGTGCTGATCCTCGGCGCCGGCTACTGGGGGCTGCGGCGGGCCCGGACCGCCGATGACTTCCTCGTCGCCGGCCGCCGCCTCGGGCCGTTCATGTTCACGGGGGCTCTCAGCGCCGTGGTCCTGGGCGGCGCCTCGACGATCGGCGGCGTCGGCCTCGGCTACCAGTACGGCATCTCCGGGATGTGGCTGGTGGTCATGATCGGTCTCGGCGTGATCGCGCTGGGGGTGCTGCTGTCGACCCGGCTGTCTCGCCTCGGGCTCTACACGGTCTCGGAGATGCTGCAGCTGCGGTACGGCGCCGCCACCCGGCTGGTCAGCGCCGTCATCATCGCCGCCTACGCCCTGATGATCGCGGTGACCTCGACCATCGCGATCGGCACCGTGCTCGACGTCGTACTGGGTCTGGCACCGACGCTGGCGATCCTGCTCGCCG
>JALZDI010000241.1 GCA_030862655.1 Actinomycetota bacterium
GACCTCCGCCACCTGCGGGCGGAGGTCTTCGCGCGTGCCGGTGTTGTCGACCACGTAGTCGGCGACGGCCAGCCGCTGCTCGCGGGTCGCCTGGGCGCGGATGCGCGACCGGGCGTCGTCCTCGGCCATCCCCCGGCCCGCGAGCCGCTCCACCTGCACCTCCACGGGTACGTCGACCACCACCACGGCGTCGAACCGGTCGGCCTGCCCGGTCTCCACCAGCAGCGGGATGTCGTGCACCACCACGGCGTCCTCCGGCGCGGCCGCCTCGATCTCGTCGGCGCGACGACGCACCCGCGGGTGGATGATGGCCTCGAGCTGGGTGCGGGCGGTCGGGTCGGCGAACACCCGCCGGCCCATCGCCGGCCGGTCCAGCTCGCCATCGGGCCCCACCAGGTCGGGCCCGAAGGTGCGCACGATCTCGTCCAGGCCCGGCGTACCCGCCGCGACCACCTCCCGCGCCAGCACGTCGGCGTCGACGACCACCGCGCCGAGCTCGTCGAACAGCCGGGTCACCTCGCTCTTGCCCGAGCCGATCCCGCCGGTCACCACCACGCGCATCATCGCCGCTCACTCTCCCAGATAATGGGTCGATGCGCCTGACCGCCGCCGCTTCCCTCGCCCAGCAGCGCCGCGTGGCGGGAGCGCTTCGCCGACGCGGGCTGGGCGCCGGCGACCGGGTCGTGCTGCTGGTGCCGGGCTCGCCCGCGTTCGTGTCCGCGGCGCTGGGCGCGCTGCGCGTCGGCGTCGTGCCGGTGCCGCTCGACCCACGGCTGACCGCGCGCGAGCGCGACCTGCTGCTGGCCGACATAGAGCCCGCGCTGGTGGTCGACGACGAGGGCCTGCTGGACGAGCTGCTGGATGGCCCCGAGGCCGGGCTCGCGCCGTGGCCGCGGGCACGGCCGATGCACGTGACCAGCGGTACGACGGGCCGCCCGAAGGGCGTCTGGTCCGGGATCCTGCCCGACGACCAGGCGCAGGCGCTGGCCCGCGAGGAGCGGGACCTGTGGGAGTTCCGCACCGACGACCGGCACCTGGTGCTGTCGCCGCTGTACCATTCCGCGCCGCTGCGCTTCGCGACCGGCACCCTGCTCGCCGGCGGCGACATCGTCGTACCCGGGCCGTTCGACGCTGCGCGGACCGCGGCCGTGGTGGCCGAGCACCGGCCGACCACGACGTTCTGCGTGCCCGCGCACCTGCAGCGGCTGTTCACGCACCTGGACGAGACCGGCACCGACCTCGACCTGTCGTGCTTCCGGCTGGTCGCGCACGCGGGCGCACCGTGCCCGCAGCCGGTGAAGCGCCGGGCGATCGCGGCCTTCGGCGCGGAGGCGGTGTGGGAGTTCTACGGCTCCACCGAGGGGCAGTTCACCGCCTGCCGGTCCACCGAGTGGGAGCAGCGTCCGGGCACGGTCGGCCGCGCCCGGCCCGGCCGCCGGCTCCTCGTCGACGACGGCGTGATCTGGTGCACGGTGCCCGAGCACGCGCGGTTCACCTACTGGGGCGCGCCGGAGAAGACCGCGGAGGTGTGGCGCGAGACCCCGGACGGGCCGGCCTTCACCGTCGGCGACCTGGGCCGGCTGGACGACGACGGCTACCTCTACCTCGACGGGCGCCGGGAGGACCTGATCATCACCGGCGGGGTCAACGTGTACCCACTGGAGGTCGAGGAGGCGCTGCGCGAGCACCCCGGCGTGCGCGAGGTCGCGGTGTTCGGCGTGGCCGACGACAGGTGGGGCCAGCGCGTCTGCGCGGCCGTGGTCGGGGAGGCCGCCGAGGCGGCGCTGGACGCGCACGCCCGCGAGCGGCTGTCGCCGCCGAAGCGGCCCAAGCAGTACTTCGTGCTCGAGGCGCTGCCGCACACCGCGACCGGCAAGGTGCGCCGCCTAGACCTGCCCGACCTGGTGGGTGCTCAGGCGGTGGAGAACGTGCGCCGGTAGGCGACCGGCGTGGTGCCGCGCGCCTGCGCGAAGTGGTGCCGCAGGGTGGCGGCGTTGCCGAACCCCGACCGGCTGGCGACCACGTCGACCGGCGCATCGGACTCCTCCAGCAGCCGCTCGGCGAGCAGCAGCCGCTGCCCGGTGACCCACTGGTGCGGGGTGGTGCCGGTCTCGGCCCGGAACCGCCGCGCGAACGTGCGCGGCGACATCGACGCCCGCTGGGCCAGCGAGCGCACGTCCATCTCCTGGTCGAGGTGGCCCTGCATCCAGGTGAGCACCGGCTGCAGCGTGTCGCCGGAGGGAACGGCGACCGGCGTCTGCACGAACTGCGCCTGCCCGCCGTCGCGCTGCGGCGGGACCACCATCCGGCGGGCGACGTTGTTGGCCATCTTGGCGCCGTACTCCTTGCGGACCAGGTGCAGGCAGGCATCGATGCCGGCTGCCGAGCCCGCGCTGGTGATGACCGGGTCCTGGTCGACGTAGAGCACGTCGCAGTCGACCCGGGCACGGGGAAAGCGCTGCTGCAGCTCGTCGGCGTACATCCAGTGCGTGGTGCACGCACGGTCGTCGAGCAGGCCCGCCTCACCGAGCAGGAACGCTCCCGAGCACACCGACAGCAGGCGGGCGCCGCGGTCGTGTGCGGCGCGCAGCGCCTCCACCACCGCCGGCGGCGCGGACGCGTTGCGGGGCAGGGCCGGCACCGTCACCAGGTCGGCCTCGGCGACGCGCTCCAGGCCGTGCTCGACGTCGAGCGCGAACCCCATGCTGGTGGTGACCCGGCCCGGTCGCTCCGCGCAGACCGCGAAGTCGAACGAGGGCCCGCCGGTGTCGCGGCGGTCGACGCCCCAGACCTCGCACAGCACGCCGAGCTCGAACGGCGCGACCCCCTCGCACACCACCGCGACGACGTTCTGGATGCTCATCCCACCAGCATTGCACAGGGTTGGCAGTTTTTCGAGGGAGCATGACATATCTGCCACTCGTGGCAGGATCTTGGCTGAGCAAGAATTACTGCCATGACCGTTCTCATCCTCATCCTCAGCACTGTCCTCGGCGCGCTGGCCCTGTGGGCCCTGAACCGGGTCATCGCCGCAGACGGCCGCGGCCACCGCCCGGTCCCGCGCTCGCACCTCGACGAGGTCGACCCCCGTCCGTGGGCCGAGCTGGCCCCGCACCACTGACCGATGCCCCCGAGCGCGAAGCGGCCCTCCAGACGGTGTCCGGAGGGCCTCTCGCGTCGGCAGTCCGTTACTGGTTGCCGCCGGTGAGCTTCTCGCGCAGCGCCTGCAGCGCCTCGTCGGAGGCGAGCGAGCCGCCCTCCTCCTCCTGGGGCTGCTGCTGTGACGACGAGGACGGCTGCTGGGAGGAGGAGTACGACGACGCCTCGCCGGCCTCGACGTCGGCCTTCTGGGCCTCATCGATCTGCTTGCGGTGCGCCTCCCAGCGCGCGTGCGCCTCGGCGTACTGCTTCTCCCAGACCTCACGCTGCTCGTCGTAGCCCTCGAGCCACTCGCCCGTCTCCGGGTCGAAGCCCTCGGGGTAGATGTAGTTGCCCTGCTCGTCGTACGACGCGCTCATGCCGTACAGCGTGGGGTCGAAGTGCTCGTCGCTGGTCGGGGCGCTCTCGTTGGCCTGCTTCAGCGACAGCGAGATGCGACGACGCTCGAGGTCGATGTCGATGATCTTGACCATCACGTCGTCGTTGACCTGCACGACCTGCTCGGGGATCTCCACGTGGCGCTCGGCCAGCTCGGAGATGTGCACCAGGCCCTCGATGCCCTCCTCGACACGGACGAACGCGCCGAACGGGACCAGCTTGGTGACCTTCCCCGGCACGATCTGGCCGATCTGGTGGATCCGGGCGAAGTGCTGCCACGGGTCCTCCTGGGTGGCCTTCAGCGACAGCGACACCCGCTCGCGGTCCATGTCGACGTCGAGCACCTCGACGGTGACCTCGTCGCCGACCTGCACGACCTCGCTGGGGTGGTCGATGTGCTTCCAGGACAGCTCGGAGACGTGCACCAGGCCGTCGAC
>JALZDI010000242.1:0-1677 GCA_030862655.1 Actinomycetota bacterium
CTGGCGCTGTCCCGGGAGGCCGGCGGGTAGGACCTCGACGCCGACGGCCACGCGGAGATGCTGATCGTGGCGGCCGGTGCCCGACAGGACATGGGCCAGCCGGAGATGGCGCTGCGGATGCTCGAGGGCAAGGAGCTGCACAGTCGCAGCCACGTGCCCCGGGTGGCCCGGGTGCGCTACGCCTATGCCGACGCGCTGCTGGCGGCGGGTCGCGCGACCGAGGCGGTGGAGTGGTTCCACCGCGCCGCGGCCGTGGACGCCGAGCAGGTCACGGACGCGGCCGAGCGGCTGGCCGACCTCGAGGGGACGCAGGTCGTCGACGTCGGGGCGGGTGCAGACGAGCCCACCGACGACGCCGCACCGGGCGGCGACCCCGCGCAGGGCTGAGCGCGGACCCGAGCGCCGAGCCGGTTCGCGTCCACAGCCGAGCCGTCCCCCGCCCGCCGTACACACGCGTACGGCGGCTGGTTCCCGCAGCCGGCGCACCGCGCCAGGGTCGGCGGTGGAGGTGCTCATGTCGACCCACACAGCCCACAGCGACGCCGGGACGAGCGAGCCGTCGCCGTCCGCCCACCTGAACGCGGTCTCCCTGAGCGGGCGGCTCGCGGCCGAGCCGGAGGCCCGTGACCTGCCCAGCGGCGACCTGCTGCTCACCTTCCGGCTGGTGGTCGACCGGCCGGCCGTCCCCGGCGACCGGCGGCGACGGGTGGACACCATCGACTGCGCCGCCTGGTCGGGGCGGGTGCAGCGGTCGGTGCGCGCCTGGAGCGCCGGCGACGTGGTCAGCGTCGAGGGCCAACTGCGCCGGCGTTTCCGCCGCGGCGATGCAGGAGCCACCAGCCGGGTCGAGGTCGAGGTGACCCGGGCCCGCCGCGCACGCTAGCCGTTCCGGACCGGCCGACCAGGACGGATAATCGACGTACCGGACGTGGACGAGCGGGACGCGTCCGCCCAGGGGTGAGGATGGGCGTCGAGATGGCCGCCGAGCCGTTCGCGGCATACGGCACCTCACACCAGGCCGCGCTGCTTGTGCTCGTCGCGGGCTCGGCGGCGCTGGTGCGGCTCGGTCGGGCCAGCCGCGGGCATCCCGCCCCAGACCGGGTCGGCAAAGCGCTCGCCGTGGCCATCGTGGGGTTCACCCTGCCGCTGCAGGTCCTGTACTTCACCCCCGACCACTGGAGCCTGCAGCGGACGCTGCCGTTGAACCTGTGCGACCTCGCCTGGGTGGTGGCGGCCTACGGGCTGTGGACGCAGCGTCACTGGGCCGTTGCGCTGACCTACTACTGGGGCCTGACGCTGACGACCCAGGCGATCGTCACGCCCGACCTGGCGGCGGGCTTCCCCGACCCGGTGTTCTTCCTGTACTGGGGCATGCACCTGCTGATCGTCTGGGCGGCCGTCTATCTCACCTGGGGCCTCCGCCTGACCCCGAGCTGGCGCGGCTACCGGGTCGCCGTCGCCACCACCGGCGCCTGGGCGCTGATGGTGTTCCCTCTCAACCTTGCGCTGGGCACCAACTACGGCTACCTGAACGCCAAGCCCGATTCCGTGTCCGTCCTCGACCTGCTCGGACCGTGGCCGTGGTACGTCGCTGCCGAGGTGGTGATCGTCGTCGTGGTGTGGGGCCTGCTGACCTGGCCCTGGGTGGGCAGCCGACCGTCGCGGCGTGGAGCAGAT
>JALZDI010000242.1:1687-3973 GCA_030862655.1 Actinomycetota bacterium
ACGCGGATCGCGGACGCCGGAACAGCCGCGGCCCGCGACTGCCCGCCTAGAAGCGGTCGGTCTCGCTCCGCAGCGTGCGCATCAGCAGGCCCATCCGCGGCTTCGGCCCGAACGATGTCGACTTGCGGGGCAGGCTGCGCCCCCGCTCGGCGGCCGCGACCACCTCCGCGACCGAGGGCGGCCGCACGAGCACCGCGACCGCGCCGTGGTTGCGTGCCTCCTGCACGGCGTGGTCCGCGTCGTGCACGTAGCGCACCTGCGGCTCGGCCGCGCCCCACGCCGGGAGCAGGCGGTCGTGCAGGGCATGCGTGTCGATCTCGGCGGGGCCGCGGGCGGCGGTCAGCACCAGCCAGTGCTCCCCGTCGGTGCAGGCGAACGACGCCTGTCCACCGGCCGCGGTCTCCGCTGCCCGTCGCGCCGTCGCGCCGTCGGTGCCGAAGTCCCGCGTGGTCGCGCCCCGGGCCACCGTGTGCAGGTCGACGCCCCGGACCACCCGGTGGATCGGCCCCAGGTGCAGGGGGTAGCGCCGCTGGTCGACGAGCATCGCCAGCCCGTAGTCGCGCTCCCCGCCCGGAGCGTCGGCCTGTGCCTGCTGGTAGGCGGCGTAGCGGTGGTGCCCGTCGGCGATCAGCGTCCGGCGCGGGGCCAGGTCCTCGGCGATGCGCCGTAGGTCGTCGGCGCCGGCGATCCGCCAGACGGTGTGCGTGGACCCGTCCGGCGCGCCCGTGTGCAGCAGCGGGTCGGACGCGGTGACGGCGTCGGCGAGGTCGCTGGCGGCGCCCCCGCCGTCGTAGGTGAGCAGGATCGGCTCGAGGTTGGTTCCCGTGCGCCGGATCAGCTCGGCGCGGTCGTCGACCGGCCCCGGCATCACCTCCTCGTGCGGCAGCACGACACCGGCCCACCGGTCCCGCAGCCCCAGCGCCCCGACCAGCCCCCGCACCCGCCGCACACCGTCGTCGTACTCGTAGACGTAGAGGGCGGGGTCGTCGTCCTCCACCAGCACCTTGCGGCGACGCCAGTCGGTCAGCAGTGCGCTCACCCCGTCGTAGGTGGGGGCGTGCGCGAACCTGCGCGGCAGGATCAGCCGCACCACGTTGTAGGGGTGGCAGGCGTGCAGCCGGTCGACGGTCTCCTCGTCGATGACGTCGTACGGCGGGGACGTGACGGCGCCGACGTCGTCGCCCACGGCCGGGCCGTAGCGTGTGGCCCGGAACGGGCGCAGCACCAGGCCGGGTGTGGCTCCAGGGTCGTCTGCGGACACCGCCGCATCCTAGTGTCGTCGACCCCGGGCGACGTCGGGCCGGGCGGCGCGCCCCCACGAGGAGACGGGAGGCGACGCAGTTGACGACCACCGCACCGCGGCGCGGCCTCGCCCTGCAGGCCTGCACCACACCGCTGGCGCAGGCCTACGACACCGCGATGTTCGACCTCGACGGGGTCGTCTACGTCGGTGGGCGGCCGGTCCCGGGGTCGCCGCAGCACATCGCGCGGGCCGTGGCGGCCGGCATCACCCCGGCCTTCGTCACCAACAACGCCTCGCGACCCCCCGCGGTGGTGGCGCAGCACCTGCGCGACCTGGGCATCGAGTGCGCCGACCACGACGTCGTCACCTCGGCACAGGCCGCGGCGCGGCTGGTCGCGCACCGGGTGCCGCGCGGCGCACGCGTGCTCGTGGTCGGCGGCGCCGGACTGGTCGAGGCGCTGGCCGAGCACGGGCTGGTGGCGGTGTCCCGGTTCGACGAGAACCCGGCCGCGGTGGTGCAGGGCTTCCACCCCGACGTGGGCTGGCGGCTGCTCGCCGAGGGTGCGGCCGCGGTCGACGCCGGGCTGCCGTGGGTGGCTTCGAACACCGACCTGACCGTGCCCACACCACACGGGCGGTCGCCGGGCAACGGGCTGCTGGTGGAGGTGATCGCCCGCACCACCGGCCGGACCCCCGAGGTCGCGGGCAAGCCGGAGTCCTCGCTGTTCGAGGAGACCCTGCTGCGGGTCGGCGGCCGGCGGCCGCTGGTGGTGGGCGACCGGCTGGACACCGACATCGAGGGCGCGGTCCGCTGCGGCGCCGACTCCCTGCTGGTGATGACCGGGGTCACCGACGTCGCCGTGCTGGCGGCCGCCGCGCCCGGGGAGCGTCCGACGTACCTCGCCGAGGACCTGCGCGGCCTGCTGCAGGCCCACCCCGCCCCGCAGGTGAGCGAGCACCGGGCACGCTGCGCAGGCTGGACGGCCGAGCCGGTCGGCGACGCCCCGCGGCTGCGGGGGCACGGAGACCGTGCCGACGCGCTC
>JALZDI010000041.1 GCA_030862655.1 Actinomycetota bacterium
CTTCAGGACCGGCCGATCCCCGACCACGGCGTGGGCCCCGAGCAGGCACTGCAGACGCTGGGCGAGCTCGCCGGGTGGGGTGCCGCCGACGCCGCCCACCCCCGGTGCGCCGGCCACCTGCACACGCCACCGCTGGCGGTCGCGGTCGCGGCCGACACTCTGGCCGCGGCCATCAACCAGTCGCTGGACTCCTGGGACCAGGCGCCGGCGATGACCGGCCTGGAGACCGAGGTCGTCACCGCCCTGGGCGAGATGGTGTACGGCCCGGGGGCTGCCACCAGCGGCGTGATCACGACCGGCGGCACCGAGAGCAACCTGATGGGCCTGCTGCTCGCCCGCACCGCGGCCTGCCGGCAGGTCTGGGGCACCGACGTCATGCGCAGGGGGCTTCCGGGGACGGCCCACCGGCTACGCATCTACTGCAGCGAGGCCGCGCACTTCTCCACCCAGCGGATGGCCGGCATCGTCGGCCTCGGCGAGGACTGCGTGGTCGCCGTGCCCGTCGACGACCACCACCGCATGCGCCCTGACGCGCTGCGGCACGCGCTGCGCGCAGAGGCGGACACCCGGCCGCTGGCCGTGGTGGCCACCGCCGGCACCACCGACGCCGGCGCCGTCGACCCGCTCGCCGACATCGCCGCGATCGCGCATGAGCACGGGTGCTGGCTGCACGTGGACGCGGCCTACGGCGGCGGTGTGCTGTTCTCCGACCGGCTCGCTCCGCTGCTCGACGGGGTCGCACAGGCCGACTCGGTCGCGCTGGACCTGCACAAGCTGGGGTGGCAGCCGACGGCCGCCGGAGTCTTCCTCGCCCGCGGCGCCGGCGCGCTGGCACCGCTGGCCCGCCAGGTCGCCTACCTCAACCCCACCGACGACGAGCAGGCCGGCTACACCAGCCTGCTCGGCCACTCGCTGCGCACCACCCGCCGGCCCGACGTACTCAAGATCGCAGTCACCCTGCGCGCCCTCGGGCGCAGCGGGCTCGGCGCCCTCGTCGACCGCTGCCACGACCTCGCCCGGCACGCCGCCGCGCGCGTCGACGCCGACCCGCGGCTCGAGCGAGCGCTACCGGTGACGCTCACCTCGGTGGTGTTCCGCTATCCCGCTGGTGCCCACGCCGACGTCGTCAACGCCCGCATCCGGCGCGACCTGCTGTCCTCGGGCCAGGCCGTCGTCGGCCGCTGCGAGGTCGGCGGCGAGGTCTGGCTCAAGCTGACCCTGCTCAACCCCGACGCCACCGAGGCTGACGTCGAGGCGCTGCTCGACCTGGTGGCAGACACCGGCGCGCAGGTCGCAGCGCATGTCGCAGCGCATGTCGCAGCGGAGGCCGCGGCGCAGGTCGCGGGGGAGGGCGCATGAGGACCTACGACCTGGTGGGCATCGGCATCGGCCCGTTCAACCTGTCGCTGGCCGCACTTGCCGACGAGGTCGACGGGCTCGACGCGCTGTTCCTCGACGACAAGCCGGAGTTCTCCTGGCACTCCGGCATGCTGCTCGACGGCACCACCCTGCAGGTGCCGTTCCTGGCCGACCTGGTGACGCTGGTCGACCCCACCAACCGGTGGAGCTTCCTGTCCTACCTGCGCGCGCACGAGCGGCTGTTCCCGTTCTACTTCTTCGAGCGGTTCGAGGTGCCTCGCCGCGAGTACGACCACTACTGCCGCTGGGTCGCCTCGTCGCTGCCGGGCTGCCGGTTCAACAGCTGCGTCGAGCGCGTCGACCGAGGCGGCGACGGCGCGGCGCTCACCGTGACCTACACCGACCAGCGCACCGGACGCCGGCACACGGTCACCGCGCGCAACGTCGTCCTCGGCATCGGAACCGCACCGGCCACCCCGGCGGTCTTCGACGGCGTGCTCAGCAAGCGGGTGTTCCACTCCGCCGACTACCGGCACAACGCCGGCGCGCTCGACGACGCCGGCGACGTCACCGTCGTCGGGTCGGGTCAGTCCGGCGCGGAGGTCTTTCTCGACCTGCTCCGCAAGCAGCCCGACACCGGCACCCGGCTGCGCTGGCTCACCCGGTCACCCGCGTTCGCGCCGATGGAGTACTCCAAGCTCGGCCTGGAGCACTTCACCCCCGACTACACCCGCTACTTCCGCGGCCTGCCCGCCGCCACCCGCGACGCGCTCTTCCCCGCCCAGTGGCAGCTGTACAAGGCGATCAGCGCCGACACGATCGCGCAGATCTACGACCTGCTCTACGAGCGCAGCGTCGCCGCTTCCCGGCCGCCGGCGACGCTGACACCCAACGTCGCGGTGCGACACGCGGAACCGCACGGCGAGGGCTTCCGGCTCACCTGCACCGAGACCCTGCAGCAGCAGGAGTACGCCGTGCACACCGACGCGGTCGTGCTCGCCACCGGCTACCAGGCCCGGCAGCCCAGCGTGCTCGCGCCGGTGCGCGACCTGCTCGACACCGACGCGCAGGGACGCGTGCGCGCCGACGCCGCCTACCGGGTCTCGACCGCCCCCGCCCCCGCCGCCGGCGTCTACGTGCAGAACGCCGAGGCGCACACCCACGGCGTCGGCACCCCCGACCTCGGCATGGGCGCGTGGCGGGCCGCGACCATCCTCAACTCCGTCGCCGGGCGCACCGTGCACCCGCTGCCGGACCGCACCGCGTTCACCACGTTCGGAGTCGCATGAGCGGTCCACATCACCGTCCCGACCAGCAAGGAGGCGTCCCCGTCCATGGCCGTCACCGTTGACGAACGACCGCCCACGACCGGACGCGGTGCCGACGCGCGGCCGGCCCCCGACCCGGTCACCGCTGCCGACGCCTTCGCCACCGCGACCCTGCTGCGCTGCTGGCTGCGTGAGGGCGGCGCAGGCCGTCGCGACGGCGACACGCTGGTCGTCGACCTGCCCGCCAGCGGCACCGGCCTGCGCGTTCCCGTCGAGCACTGGTCGGCGTGCGGCTGGCACCAGTTCGGCCCGGCGCGGCTGCGCACCGGCACGCCGGCCGACTCGACCACGGTGGCCACGCTGCTCGCGCTCGAGACCGCGCGAAGCAGCGGCGCCGGCCCCGACGCGGTCGGCGACCTCGTCGAGCGGGTGGCCGACTCGACCCGCCGGGTCGCCCGGCACCTCGCCGTCCGTTCCACCGAGCCCGAGGCGCCATCGGGCACACCGTTCCTCGACGCCGAGCAGGCGCTGGTGCTCGGGCACCCGCTGCACCCGACCCCCAAGAGCCGCGGCGGCCTGACCGAGGCCGAGGCCGACGCCTACTCGCCGGAGCTGCGGGGGAGGTTCGGGCTGTTCTGGTTCGCCGCGGACCCCGGCGTGGTCGCCGGCGACTCCGCGACCGGCCGGCCCGTCGAGCAGGTGCTGCGCGACCTGGCCGGTGACCTCGACCTGCCCGCCGGCATGGTGCCGGTGCCCGCACACCCGTGGCAGGCCGCCGACGTGCTGCGGCGCCCCGGCGTCCGGACGCTGGTCGACGACGGCCGGCTGCGCCCGCTCGGCCAGGCCGGGCCCGTGTGGTCGCCGACCTCGTCGGTGCGAACGGTCTACCGCGACGGCTCGCCGTACATGCTCAAGCTCTCGCTTGCGCTGCCCATCACCAACTCCAAGCGCGAGAACCTGCGCAAGGAGCTGCTCCGTGGGGTCGAGATGACGCGCATGCTGCAGGCCGGGTTGGCCGAGCGCATCGCGGCGGCCCACCCGCGGTTCGGCATCGTGCGCGACCCGGCCTGGGTCACCGTCGACGCGCCGGGCATGTCCGAGAGCGGGCTGGAGGTCGTGGTGCGCGCGAACCCGTTCGGCGCCGGCGACCGGGTGCAGTGCCTGGCCGGCCTGGTGGCCGAGCGGCCCGACCGCGACGGCCGGTCGCTGCTGGCACACCTGGTGCACGGGCTGGCCGAGCAGACCGGCCGCCCGGTGGCCGAGGTCGGCCGGGAGTGGTTCAGCCGCTACCTCGACGCGGTGCCGGCGGCCGTGCTGTGGTTGTACGCCGAGCACGGCATCGGCCTGGAGGCCCACCAGCAGAACACGCTGGTCGAGATCGACGAGCACGGCTGGCCGGTCGGCGGCTGCTACCGCGACAACCAGGGCTTCTACTTCAACGAGTCCCGCACCGCCGACCTCGACGTGTGGGCATCGCGGGCCGGCGTCGACAGCGACGCGCTGAACCCGCAGGCGCTGATCGACGAGCGGCTCGGCTACTACCTCGGCATCAACAACATGCTCGGCCTGGTCGGCGCGATGGGTTCGCAGGACCTGGCCGACGACGGCGTCCTGCTGCGGGAGGTGCGCGGGCTGCTGGAGCATGTCGCGTCCAGGCACGACCCTGTGCCCGGTGTCGTGCGCGCCCTGCTGGAGGACAGCACGCTGCCGTGCAAGGCCAACCTGCTCACCCGGCTGGCCGGCATGGACGAGCTGGTCGGCCCGGTGGCCACCCAGTCGGTGTACCGGCCGGTGCCCAACCCGGTCGCGGAGGTGGCCTCGTGAACGCGGCCGCGCCCACGCACCTGCCCGCCGACCCGGCGCCGGCCGGCACGCCCCGCGGTGCGTTCATCGTGCGAACGCTCGACCGAGACGCCGACCTGGAGATGCTGCACGCCTGGATGGGCGACCCGGCGGTCGCGCGCTTCTGGGAGCTCGACGGGCCGCTGGACCGGCTGGCGGCGCACCTGGACCGAGTGCTGGCGAGCACCCACTCCCGGCCCTACGTCGGGCTGCTCGACGACACGCCGATGAGCTACTGGGAGCTGTACTGGGCCCAGCAGGACCCGCTGGCCGAGCACTACGACGCACGTGCCGGTGACGCGGGGATGCACCTGCTGCTGGGACCCGAGCGCTACCGCGGCGCCGGTATGGGCCGGCGGCTGATCCGCGCCGTCTCCGACTGGCAGCTGGCCCACCCCCGCGCCGAGCGCGTGGTCGCCGAGCCCGACGTACGCAACGCCGCCTCGGTGCGGGCGTTCGAGCAGGCCGGCTTCCGCCGTGCCGCCGACCTCAGACTGCCCGGCAAGACCGCCGCGCTGATGGTCCGCGACCCCGACCACCGGACAGCCCCCGACACCACCCCTGGAGCCGTCGCATGATCCACCCCGAGGAGCTCACCGCCGATCACTGGTGCACCGCCAACCACCGGATGCTGGCCAAGACGCTCGGCGAGTTCTGCTACGAGCAGCTGCTGCAGCCCGAGCGCGACGACGATGCCTATGTCGTCCGGCTCGACGGCGGGGTGTCCTACCGGTTCCGCGCTCGGCGCGGCAGCTTCGCCGGCTGGCACGTCGAGCCCGGGTCGGTCCGCCGCGCCGGGGGCGACGGCGTCCCGCACCCGCCGGGCGCCAACGCGGCGCTGGACTTCTTCGTCGACGCACATCCGACGCTGGGCATGGCCCCTGACACGCTGGGCCATCTGATCCCCGAGCTGTCGGCCACACTGGCCGCCGACGCCCGCCTGCTCGGACCCGAGGGCGGCGGGCTGACAGCCGCGCGGCTCGCCGACCTCGGGTACGCCGAGCTCGAGGGACACCAGACCGGGCACCCCTGGATCGTGCCGAACAAGGGCCGGCGCGGCTTCTCCGCCTCCGACGCCGCCCGTTACGCCCCCGAGGCCCGGCGCCCCCTGCGGCTCCCGTGGATGGCGGTGCACCGTGACCTCGCCGACTACCGCGGCGTGCCGGGGCTGGACGCCGGCCGGCTCTACCGTGGCGAGCTCGACCAGTCCACCCGCGACCGCTTCGAGACCGCCCTGGGCGAGGCAGGACTCGAGCCGGCCCACTTCCTGCTCATGCCGGTGCACCCCTGGCAGTGGGACGAGGTCGTCGTCCCCGTCTTCGCCGCCGACGTGGCGGCCGGGAGGATCGTGCCGCTGGGGGAGGGTCCGGACTGCTACCTGCCGCAGCAGTCGATCCGCACGTTCACCAACGTCGACGCGCCGCACCGGCACCACGTCAAGCTGCCGCTGTCGATCCTCAACACGCTGGTCTGGCGCGGTCTGCCCACCGAGCGCACGCTGGCCGCGCCCGCGGTCACCGCCTGGGTGCTCGGCCTGCGCGACAAGGACGCGTTCCTGCGCGACGAGACCCGGGTGGTGCTGCTCGGCGAGGTCGCCTCGGTCACGGTGCGGCACCCGGTGCTGGAGTCGCTGCCCGGCGTGCCGTACCAGTACCGGGAGATGCTCGGCGCCATCTGGCGCCAGCCGATCGGCGCCCAGGTCGACGCCGGCGAACGGCCGCGTACGCTGGCCTCGCTGCTGCACGTCGACGCCGAGGGACGCGCGCTGGTCACCGAGCTCGTGCACCGGTCGGGTCTGCAGCCACGGGCGTGGCTGCAGCGGCTGTTCGCCGCGATGCTGCCGCCGCTGCTGCACTTCCTGTACCAGTACGGCGTGGTGTTCTCCCCGCACGGCGAGAACGCGATCGTGGTGTATGACGAGCACGACGTGCCGGCCCGCCTCGCGGTCAAGGACTTCGTCGACGACGTCAACGTGTCCGCGGCTCCGCTCCCGGAGCTGGACGGCATGCCCGTCGAGGTGTCCGAGGTGCTGCTGCGCGAGCAGCCGGAGATGCTGTGCCAGTTCATCCAGAGCGGGCTGTTCGTCGGCCACTTCCGCTACCTGGCCGACCTGGTCGAGCAGCACCTCGGGGTGGCCGAGCCCGAGTTCTGGGCGCTGGTGCGCGCGGAAGTCACGGATTACCAGCGGCGCTTCCCCGGCCTCGCCGACCGCTTTGCCCTGTTTGACCTTTTGACGCCGGACCTGGAGCGGTTGTGCCTGAACCGCAACCGGCTGCTGCACGACGGCTACCGCGACCGGCCGGAGCGGCCGCACGCGGCGGTGCACGAGCGGGTGCCCAACCCGCTGTACTCCGGTGATGCTCCTTGATTCGGGTCGGGAGCGGCCATAACCTCCAAGCACAAGGGAACACCGGCAATGCGACCCGCCTGCATGACCGACGACGCGGCACGACCACGACACGAGCACCAACGAACCGCCGTCACCTGAGACCCGACGGCAGCGACACCTGAAGAAGTCCGCACTGCGGCGCCTGTTGCGCGCGCCGTTGCGGCCGGGCGTCCCTGGTCACTCGTCCGTGCGCCCGGAGGCGCCCGGCGCAGCGGAGGGAGCCGCGGATGAACGTCTCGGTCGTCGTGCTGGTGGGTGCCGGGGCCCTGCTGCTCGCCCTCGCCGTGCTCCTGTCCGCCGTGCTCGTCCTGACCCGTCGCGGCGCGGGCACCCGGCTGGACACCGAACGGCGCGAGCAGCGCCTCAGCGAGCGCGAGGTCCGGCTCGACGAGCAGGCGCGCATCCTGGAGCGTGAGCGGGTGGAAGCAGCCACCGCCGAGTCGGAGCGGCGGCGCGCCCTGGAACGGGTGGCGGGGCTGACCGCCGAGCAGGCGCGGGCGGAGCTGGTGGCCACGGTCGAGCGCGACGCCAAGCGGCAGGCGGTGCTGAAGGTCCGCCAGATCGAGCGCGAGGCCCAGGAGGAGGGCGAGCTCCGCGCCCGCCGGACCCTCGCGACCGTCATCCAGCGGCTCGCCTCGGAGCAGACCACCGAGTCGACCGTCTCGGTCGTGCACCTGCCCGGCGAGGACATGAAGGGCCGGGTGATCGGACGTGAGGGCCGCAACATCCGCGCGTTCGAGCACACCACCGGCGTCAACCTGATCATCGACGACACCCCCGAGGCGGTGCTGCTCTCCTGCTTCGACCCGGTGCGGCGGGAGGTCGGCCGGCTCGCGCTCGAGGCGCT
Source organism: Actinomycetota bacterium (assembly GCA_030862655.1). Next base: position 7,706 of record JALZDI010000041.1, read on the forward strand.
CGTCGCCGACGGACGCATCCACCCCAGCCGCATCGAGGAGGCCTACGAACGCGCCTGCGGCGAGGTCGACGCGAGCTGCCGGCGCGCGGGCGAGGACGCCGTGGTCGAGGTCGGGATCAGCGACCTGCACCCCGACCTGGTGCTGACGCTGGGGCGGCTGCGCTACCGCACGTCGTACGGGCAGAACGTGCTCAAGCACCTGGTCGAGTCCGCGCACATCGCGGGGATGGTCGCCGACGAGCTCGGCCTGGACCGCGCGGTGTGCAAGCGGGCGGCGCTGCTGCACGACGTCGGCAAGGCGCTCACCCACGAGGTCGAGGGCTCGCACGCGATCGTCGGCGCCGACCTGGCCCGGCGGCTGGGGGAGAGCGACGACATCGTGCACGCGATCGAGGCGCACCACAACGAGGTCGAGCCGGCCACCGTGGAGGCGGTGGTCACCCAGGTCGCCGACGCGATCAGCGGGGGCCGGCCCGGCGCCCGGCGTGAGTCGCTGGAGGCGTACGTGCAGCGGCTGCAGCGGCTCGAGGAGATCGCGCGGGAGAAGCCGGGTGTGGACAAGGTCTACGCCATGCAGGCCGGTCGCGACATCCGGGTGATGGTGAAGCCCGACGTCGTCGACGACATTCAGGCCCAGGTGCTGGCCCGCGACATCGCCAAGCAGATCGAGGAGGAGCTCACCTACCCCGGCCAGATCCGGGTCACGGTGGTCCGCGAGTCCCGCGCCAGCGAGGTCGCCCGCTGACTCGATGCGTGAGACGGACATTTCGGGTGCAGGCCATCTGACGGTCACCTCGCGCTGGCGAGGTGTTCTCGGCGCGCACGAAGGCTCGGCGCCATGGAGCCCACTCGTCGCAACGTTCTCAAGGCCGGCCTGGTGGCCGGCGCCGCCACCGCCGTCTCCGCGACCCCGGCCGCGCTCGGCCGGTCCACCGCCACCGCCGCCGGCACCTGGCGCGGCGACCCGTTCACCCTGGGCGTGGCCTCGGGTGACCCGTGGCCGGACGGCTTCGTGCTCTGGACGCGGCTGGCCCCGCGGCCGCTGGCCGAGGACGGGCAGGGCGGCATGCCCGCCGTACCGGTGCCCGTGCTGTGGCAGGTCGCGGAGGACCCCGCGTTCCGGCGGGTCGTGCGCCAGGACACCGCGGTCGCCCGCCCCGAGTACGCGCACGCGCTGCACGTCGAGCTGACCGGGCTGCGTCCGGGCCGGGAGTACTGGTACCGCTTCCGCGCCCGCGGCCACCTCTCCCCGCCGGGGCGCACGTTGACCGCTCCCGCGGCCGACGCGATGCCCTCGTCGCTGGCGATGTCGTTCGTGTCCTGCTCGCAGTACGAGCACGGCTGGTTCACCGGCTACCGCCACCTGGCCGACGACCACCCCGACCTGGTCGTGCACCTCGGCGACTACCAGTACGAGTACCGCGCGGACACCTACGTCGCCCCCACCGGCAACGTCCGCGACCACAAGGGCCCGGAGACCGAGACGCTGGCGAACTACCGGCAGCGGCATGCACAGTACAAGAGCGACCCGGACCTGCAGGAAGCACACGCGGCGGCGCCCTGGCTGGTGGTGTGGGACGACCACGAGCTCGACAACAACTGGGCCGACGAGGCCCCCGAGCGGCCGCAGCAGGGTTTCCTGCGACGCCGGGCCGCGGCCTTCCGTGCCTACTACGAGAACATGCCGCTGCGGCCGTCCTCGATGCCGCGCGGCATCGACATGCAGCTGTACCGGCGGGTCGGCTGGGGCCGGCTGGCCGGCTTCCACATGCTCGACACCCGGCAGTACCGCGACGACCAGGCCTGTGGCGACGGCTGGGACACCGACTGCCCCGAGGCCACCGACCCGTCTCGGTCGATCACCGGAGCCCAGCAGGAGCAGTGGC
>JALZDI010000243.1 GCA_030862655.1 Actinomycetota bacterium
CGCGGCCTCCTGCTCGGGGGTCTGCTCGGGCTCGAACAGGCCGCCGCTGAGCGCCTCCTGGATGCCGGCCATGTTGGTCGGGTCCAGCGACGTCAGCGAGCTCTCGATCTTGGACATGTCGATGGTCATGCCGCGGCCGTAGGCCTCCACCGCGCTGAGCAGGTGCGAGCGCAGCCACGGCACGTGCCGGAACAGCCGCTGGTGAGCGCATTCGCGCAGCGCCAGGTAGAGCAGCACGTCGGCCGGCTCCAGGCCGAGGCCCTCGCCGAACGCTCGGGCGTTCGCGGGCACCAGCGCCGCCTCGTCGCCGGCGGTCAGCGGGACGCCGATGTCGGAGGAGGACACCACCTCTCCGGCCAGGGCGGCCAGCGCCTGCCCGACCTGGGCACCGAACATCGACCCGCCGGCCTGGGTGAGCAGCCCCATCATCGGGCCGGCCATCGCCTTGGCCTCGTCGGGCAGCGCCTTCTCCATCGCGGCGTTCACGTGGCTGGCGACCGGCTCGACGATCTTCTCCCACGCGGGGAACGTGCGCTCGACCCAGTCCGCCCGGCTCCAGGCGGCCGCTCGGTAGGCGCCGGCGGCGAACTCGCACGCCTCGTCCAGCCAGTGCTCGGCCAGCTGCACCGCCTCGGCCACCGCGTCGTGGTCGGCCTTGGTGGGGGAGGGGTCCTCGTGCTGGGCGACCTGCCCGCGCGCGGTGTCCTTGGCCAGCGGCCAGTTCACCGAGCCCGAGTACGGCGTCATCATGCGCTGCACCTGCGCCATCAGCTGCGACAGGTCGGGCATGCCGGCGCCCCCGCCGCTTCCGCCCCCGGTGAACGCCGAGAACAGCTGCTCGAACGGGGTGCCCGCGAACGGGTTCTGCCGACCCTGTTCGTCGTCGCCGTCGTCGGGACGGTCCCGGGGTGGTTCAGCCATGGTTCCAACCTACTTCCGCAGCCAACCGACGGTTACAGTCGCGGGGTGGGCGAGGTGATCCGGCTGGTCGACATCCGCGACCGCGCGCTGTCGGTCGAGGACGTCCGTGCCGCGGTGGCCGATGCTACCGCCGGCGGGGAGGCGGTGTTCGTCGGCGCCGTGCGCGACCACGACGACGGCCGTGCCGTGCAGCGGCTCGGCTACACCGCCCACCCCAGCGCGCTGGAGGTGCTGCGCGAGGTGGCCGAGCGCGTCGCGGCCAAGTACCCGGTCATCGGGCTGGCCGCGGTGCACCGCGTCGGCGACCTGCAGGTCGGCGACCTCGCGGTGGTGGTGGCGGTCTCCTGCGCGCACCGCGGCGATGCGTTCGAGGCCTGCCGCGCGCTGATCGACGACCTGAAGGAGAGCGTGCCGATCTGGAAGCACCAGCTCTTCCGCGACGGCACGGAGGAGTGGGTCGGCACCCCCTGACGGCCCCGTTGACCGCGGCCGCGCCGTGTCTGTGACCGGGTTCTGCTGGGCGCGGGCCCTACCCTGGACCGGTGGAGATCCTGCTCTGGCTGGTGCCGCCCGCGACGGTCACCGTGCTCGCCATGCTGTGGGTCGCCTGGGCCGGGCGCGACCGCCGGCGCCCGGACGCGGAGGACGCCGAGGCGGCCTATGAGCGGTTCGCCGCCGCGGTGCAGCGGCCGCACCCCACGGCCGGCAAGGGAGTCCGGCCGGCGACGCGGGACACCGTCACCGGGGTCGCCGTACGCCGCTCGCGCCCCAGCGCCCCGAGCCGGACCGGGCGGTGAGAGGCTTCCCCGCATGAGTCGCCGCACCGGGTCGCTGCTGGTGGCCGGGCTGCTGCTGGTCGCGCTGTGTGCCGTGGCCTGGCTGCGTCCGGTGCCGTACGTCGCGATGCGTCCCGGCCCGGTGAAGGACACGCTCGGCGAGCTCGGCGGCGCCCAGGTCGTGGAGATCAGCGGCCGCCGCACCTTTCCCACCACCGGCCGGCTCGACCTGACCACGGTGTCGGTGACAGCCCCGACCGCGGGGCTGACCCTCGGTGACGCGCTGGTCGCGTGGTTCCACCCGCAGCGAGCCCTGGTGCCCCGCGACCTGTACTACCCGCCGCAGCAGTCGGTGGAGCAGGCCGAGCACGAGAGCGCGGTCGCGATGGCCTCCTCCCAGGACACCGCGATCATCGCGGCGCTGGAGCAGATGGGCATCGAGGTGCCCTTGTCGGTGGTGGTGCGGTCGGTGCAGAAGGGCGGGCCGGCGCAGGGCCACCTGCGCGTGGGTGACCTGATCACCGCCGTGGACGGGGAACCGGTCCGGGGAGCGGTGCAGGTCAGCCGGCTGCTGCAGCAGACGCCACCCGGCCAGCGCGCCACGTTCGCCGTACGCCGGGACGGGGAGACCGTGCAGGTGCAGTCGCCCACCGAGGCCGCACCGGACGACCCCTCCCGCACCATGGTCGGCATCACGATCGCCGACGACCCGCGGCTGCCGTTCAAGGTGTCCATCGAGCTGGGCAGCCGCATCGGCGGCCCCAGCGCGGGGCTGATGTTCTCGATGGCGATCGTCGACAAGCTGACGCCGGGATCGCTGACCGGGGGGATGCACGTCGCCGGCACCGGCACGATCACCGCCGACGGCCGTGTCGGCCCGATCGGCGGCATCGGGCAGAAGGTCGCCGGCGCCGACAACGCCGACGCCGCGGTGTTCCTGGTGCCGGCCGCCAACTGCGCCGAGGCCGTGCAGACTACCGACCCCGGCGACATGACCCTGGTCAGGGTGCGCACGCTGGACGCCGCCGTCGACGCCGTCGAAGGGCTGGCGCAGAACCCGAAGGCGAAGGTGCCCACGTGCGGATAGGCCGCTGACCGCGCAGACCCGCCGAGAGCCCGAGCACCCCGAGCAGACCCCGACCAGAGAGGAACGTCGTGGCGGACGACCCCGAGACCCCCAGCCGGCACGACTCACCGCTGGCCCGGGCCGTGCGCGAGGTCGAGGCACACGCGCACGAGGCGGGCTGGGACCAGCCACCGGTGCTGTTCGCGCTGGTGCCCACCGACGAGCTGCTGGCCCGCGAGCCCGCGCTCGGGGCCCAGCTGGGCATCGACTCCGGCGCTGCCGCCGGCAGCCTCACCCCGGTGCAGCAGGAGGAGCTGCCGGCCGACCGGTCGCTGGAGGACACGCTCGCCCAGATCATGTGGCCGCCGGAGGTGGTCGGCTGCGCGGCGGTGCTGGAGCGGGTCGCTCTGCCGCCGGAGGCGGAGGAGTCGATTCCTGACGACCCCGCCCGCGCGCAGGCCTACGCCGCCTCCCATCCCGACCGCAACGAGGTGCGGATGGCCGCCGGGGTGGTGCGCGACGGGAACCAGCACTGCGTGCTGCGCGTTCGCACTCACGAGGACACCCTGGTGGAGGGACCCGACCTGGTACCCACGCTGACCAGGCTGCTGCTCGACACATTGGCCGACTGAGGGAGACTTGACGGGTGAGTGGTCTGTTCGACGACGGCCGGGTGTTCGGTCAGCCGCATCCCCGGTCCGGGGGACGGCAGGGCCCGCCGCGCGCCCTGGTCCCCACGCTGGTCGTGGTCGTCGCGCTGCTCATCCTCGGCTCGACCTTCACCAACCTGTGGACCGAGCGGCTGTGGTTCCGCTCGGTGGACCACGCCAACGTCTTCAGCACCCTGCTGGCCACCCGCGTCCTGATGTTCGTGATCTTCGGCGGGCTGCTCGCCGCCGCGGTCGTGGTCAGCGTGGTCATCGCCTACCGGGTGCGCCCGGTGCACCGGATGCTGTCGCCGGAGCAGCGCAGCCTCGACCGCTACCGCGACCTGGTCGAGCCGCTGCGTCGGGTCATCATCATCGGCCTGGGCGTGGTGATGTTCTTCTTCGGCGGCTCGAGCGCCGCCTCGCAGTGGGAGACCTTCCTGCTGTGGCGCAACGGTGGCTCGTTCGGCCGGCCGGACTCGGTCTTCGGCATCGACATCGGCTTCTT
>JALZDI010000042.1 GCA_030862655.1 Actinomycetota bacterium
CCTTCCTAAACCGTGTGTCGCAGGTTCGAATCCTGCCGGGGGCACCGATCTAAAACTGCCGGGGGCACCGAGGGTTCGGCCGGGACGGTGACCCGGTGCTCGGTTCCGGGCGAGCTGACCCAGCCGGCGCACCCGCCTCACTCGCGGGGTAGGCGGCGGGTCGCGATGATCTCCTCGGCGACCACCCGCAGCTTGCGGTTCTGGTCCTGCGAGTAGCGACGGAGCACCTCGAAGGCCCGGTCCACGGACAGGCCGTAACGCTCCATCAGGATCCCCTGCGCCAGACCGACGCGATGACGCGCGTCGATCGCCTGCTCCAGGTTCTCCTCGTGCCGGGCGACCGCCAGCGCGGCCGAGACCCGGGCGGCCACGATGCGGGCGGCCAGGACGTCGTCGGTGTCGTACTCACGGGGCCGGTAGGAGTAGAGGTTGAGCGCCCCCACCGACTCCCGGGTCGTGAACAGGCGCACGGCCAGCATGCTGCTCAGGCCCAGCTCCGCCCCCCTCGGGCCCCACGTGGGCCAGCGCCGGTCGTCGGCGACGTCGTCGACCACGTACACGTCGCCCTGGTCCCACGATGCCTCGAGGCACGGACCCTCGCCGGCCTCCTGCTGCAGCTCGTGCGCGCGTTCGGCGACGGGGTCCGAAGCGACAGTCGACTCGAGCCGATCCTTGCCGCGGCGCAACGACACGCTGGCGACATCGCAGGGGGCGAGCTGGGCCGCGACGCGGATGGCGCCCTCGAGCGTGCTGTCGAGGTCGTGGTTGTCCGTCAGCTCCATGGCGAGCTGTTCCAGCCGCAGCGCCATCTGCCCGAGGTCATCGTGCTCGCTCACACCACGCCCTCCGTCTCAAACCGAGCCGACCCTCCGTGCCGGAGCCTATCTGCCGTAACCAAGCGCCGAGTGCGCGCACGAGCCCGCGCGGCCCGCATCCTCGTGCCAGAGGTGGGTACGAAACGGTGGTCCGGTCGGGACGCCCGGCTCGTTCAGCAGGGCAGCGTGCGCGAGCGCCCGGCCGGGTCCACCGACAACCTACTCTAAGGTGACGTGGATGACCCCGCAGCCGTGCGTGCTGCTCAAGTACGGGGAGCTGGCGCTCAAAGGACGCAACCGCCACCTGTTCGAGCGGCACCTCATGCGCAACCTTCAGCAGAAGGTCGACACCGGCACCGCCCGGGTGCGGATCTGGCGCCGGCAGGGCTTCCTGGTGCTGCATGCACCCGCCGCCCACGAGGAGCTCGTCGAGCGCGCCCGGCAGGTGCTGGGCATCAGCGTGGTACAGCCCGCCCTGCGTGCCCACAAGACCCCGGCAGCCGCAGCGGACGCGTCTCTGCACGCCCTGGGTGAGCGGTTCGACGGCGAGCGCACCCGCACGTTCGCGGTGCGCGCGCGGCGGCGCGACAAGCGGTTCCCGCTGACCTCGGAGAAGCTCGCCGCGTACGTCGGGCGCCACGTGTGTCGCGAGCGCGGCTGGCAGGTCGACCTCCGCGAGCCCGAGGTGACGATCTGGCTCGAGGTCGACCGCAGCGAGGTCTACGTGTCCGTCGACCGGCACCGCGGGCAGGGCGGCCTGCCGGTGGGGTCCAGCGGAGACGCGCTGGCGCTGCTCTCCGGCGGGTTCGACTCCCCTGTCGCGGCCTATCGGGCGATGCGTCGCGGTCTGCACTGCGAGTTCGTGCACTTCACGGGCGCGCCGTACACCGGGCCGTCGTCGACGTACAAGGCGTACGCGCTGGTCCGGCAGCTCTCCCGCTTCCAGCCCGAGGTCCGCCTGCACGTGGTCGCGATCGGCGCCGCGCAGCGGGCCCTGGCCACAGCGGGCGCGGACCGGATCCAGGTCGTGGCGCACCGACGGCTGATGGTCCGCGCCGCCGAGACGCTGGCGGGGGGTCTCGGCGCCCAGGCGCTGGTCACCGGTGACAGCCTCGGCCAGGTGGCCAGCCAGACACTGAGCAACCTCGCCGCAGTGGAGCAGGCGTGCGACCTGCCGCTGCTGCGGCCACTGGTGGGCTGGGACAAGGACGAGATCATCACCGAGGCACGCCGGATCGGCACCGAGGAGGTGTCGGTGCTCGACGACGAGGACTGCTGCACGCTGCTCAGTCCCCCCGGCGTGGCCACGCACACGAGGCCCGAGCACCTGTCCGGCGTCGAGCGCCGCGCAGGCCTCGACGGCCTCGTCGAGGCCGTGCTCGCCAACACCCAGGTGCTGACGCTGGACGGCGAGGCCCGCCGCTGACGACGGCAGCGCCTCCGTTTGACGTGGCGTTGACAACGCGTCCTTACGTTGTGGGCATCGACCATTCCCTGGGGGGCCACCATGCAACAGCACAGACGCAACCACGGCCGCCGGCTCGTGCCGGCCGCCGCCCTCGGACTGGCCCTGACGGGCCTGCTCGCGACCTCCGTGTCCGCGGCCACGACCGAGGTCGGGGTCAACGACAGCAGGTCCTTCAGCCCACGGACCGTGAACGCCGCCGTGGGCGGAAACGTCCACTGGGGTGCGACCGGTACCGACGACCACACCGTGACCCAGGACCGGGGGCTGTTCGACACCGGCGTCGCGGCGGCCGGGATCAACTTCACCCGCAAGTTCTCCGCGGGTACGTTCCCCTACCACTGCGAGGAGCATGGCGGCGTCGGTGGAGTCGGCATGTCCGGGGTGGTTCGGGTCGCGCCGAGCACGAAGGCCGGGCCACGCGGCCTGCCCTTCACCGTCGCCTGGGCGGCCCGCGGCACCAACACCGGCAACCGCTTCGACGTGCAGTACCGCGTCGGGTCGGGCGCATGGAAGTCGTGGCTGCGCAACACCACCGCGAAGAGCAAGGTCTTCGGCGCCCGCAGCAAGCCGGTGCGGCTGCGGCGCGGCAAGAGCTACTCGTTCCGGGTGGTGTCGCGAAGCTCAGCCGGGGCCAGCGCCACCTCGCCGGTCAAGTCGTTCCGCGCCCGCTGACGGTTTCCCGGCTGCTCATCAGGGCGACGAGGTCGTCGCGGACCGCGTCGCCGGGTAGCCCCCATCCGGGCTCGTAGCCGTAGACGTCGCGCAGCAGAGTGCCGTAGCTGACGGTGTCGACGACCTCCACGGCGTCGGCGCCGATCAGCGCGGGGTGCTCGACGCCGCAGGCCTCGGACACCTTGAGCAGGTCACGCCGCAGCGTCTTGATGTAGTTGGCGGCCCGCACCGACTTCAGCGCCGGGTCCAGGCCGTGCGCCAGCCACCGGTCCTGGGTGGCCACCCCGGTCGGGCAGGTGTCGGTGTGGCACTTCTGCGCCTGGATGCAGCCGACGGCCAGCATCGCCTCCCGGCCCACGTTGACCATGTCGGCGCCGAGGCCGAAGGCGACCACAGCGTTGTCGGGCAGGCCGAGCTTGCCGGCGCCGATGAACGTCACCTGGTCGGCCAGCCCACGTTCGGCGAAGATCGCGTAGACCCGGCTGAACCCGAGCCGGAACGGCAGTGACACCGCGTCGGTGAAGATCAGCGGCGACGCACCGGTCCCGCCCTCGCCGCCGTCGACGGTGACGAAGTCGACCCCGCGGCCGGTCGCGGCCATCGTGTCGGCCAGCTCGACCCAGAAGTCCAGGTCGCCGACGGCGGACTTGATGCCGACCGGGAGCCCGGTCTCGTCGGCCAGCATCTCGACCCAGTCCAGCATGCTGTCCACGTCGTCGAACTCGGTGTGCCGGGACGGGCTGATGCAGTCCTCACCCATCGGCACGCCACGCGTCTCGGCGATCTCGGGGGACACCTTCGGCGCGGGCAGCAGGCCGCCGAGTCCGGGCTTGGCTCCCTGGCTGAGCTTGACCTCCAGCGCGCGGATCGGCGTGGAGTCGACCAGCGCCTTCAGCCGGTCGAGGTCGAAGCGTCCGCGCTCGTCGCGGCAGCCGAAGTAGGCGGTGCCGACCTGGAAGACCAGCTCCCCGCCGTGGCGGTGGTGCGGCGAGACCGCCCCCTCGCCCGTGTTGTGCAGGCACCCGGCCTGGTGTGCGCCCTTGTTGAGGGCCTCGACCGCGTTCCCCGACAGCGACCCGAAGCTCATGCCGGAGATGTTCACCACCGAGTCGGGGCGGAACGCGTGCCGCCGGCCTCGTGGGCCGCCGAGCACCTTCGGCGACGGCAGCCACGCATCCTCGCCGGGCACGCCGTACGACGGGCGCCGCCGGCCGAAGGTGCGGTGGTGCACGATGACGTTGCCCGCGGTGTGCTCGAGGTCGTTGTCGGTGCCGAACCCGAAGTAGTTGTTCTCCAGCTTCGAGGACGCGTAGACCCACCGACGCTGGTCGCGGCTGAAGGGCCGTTCCTCATCGTTGCCCGCGACGATGTACTGCCGCAGCTCCGGCCCGATCGTCTCCAGCCAGAATCTGGCGTGCCCCACGACCGGGAAGTTACGCAGGATGGCGTGCCGGCGCTGCAGCAGGTCGTGGCCGGCCAAGGCCGCGACGGCCGCGAGCGGCGCCGTACGCACGAGACGGGAGAGCCTCACAGCAGCGCCGTACCCAACCGGCACGCCGCTATGACAAGGTGATGGCGATGGGACTGTGGACCGACCAGGTGCTTCCCCGGCTCACCGACCGAGTGCTGGGCACCGCCGAGATGCGGCGGGCGCGCGAGCAGACCTGCGCCGGGCTCGCCGGCGACGTGCTGGAGCTCGGCTTCGGCTCCGGGCTCAACGTCCCGCACTACCCGCGAGCGGTGACCGGGATCTGGGCGGTCGACCCCAGCCAGGTGGGACGACGGCTGGCCGAGGAGCGCGTCGGCCGGTCCGCGGTACCGGTCGAGTACGCCGGGTCGACGGCGGAGTCGCTGCCCTTCCCCGACGGCCGGTTCGACTCCGCGCTGTCCACGTTCACCCTGTGCACGATCCCCGACGTCGGCCGGGCACTGGCCGAGCTGTCCCGGGTGCTGGCCCCCGGTGGCAGCTTCCACTTCCTCGAGCACGGCCACTCCCCCGACGCCGCCGTCGCGCGCTGGCAGCGCCGGTTCACGCCGGTGCACCGGCGGGTGGCCGGCGGCTGCCACCTCACCCGCGACATCGCCGCGCTGCTCGGCGAGGCCGGGCTGGAGGTCGTGACGCTGTCGACCTACTACGGCGAGGGACCGCGGCCGTTCGGCTACCGGTACCAGGGCGTCGCGCGCCGCCCCGCGCAGGGGAACCACCGGGGCGGCGGCCGCGTCCCACCTTCATGAGGTTGGTCCCCGTGCTCCTGACGCTGGCTCTCTCCGCGGTGCTCGTCGCGTGCGGCGACGACCCGCCGGCACGGTCCGCCGGCGACTCCGGCGGGTCCGAGGGCTCGCCGCCGGCACGCCACGGGGTCGTCGGCGAAGCGGTCGCGGACCTGAGCCGCCGGCTCGACGTGGACCCCGCCGAGATCACCGTGCTCAGCGCGGAGGAGGTCACCTGGCGTGACGGCAGCATGGGCTGCCCGCAGCCCGGCATGCTCTACACCCAGGCGCTCACCGACGGCACCCGCGTCGTGCTCGAGGCCGACGGACGGCGCTACCACTACCACGCGGGCGGCCGGAGGTCGGCGTTCCTGTGTGAGAACCCCGACCCGCCGGCCGGCCGCTGATCCCCCCAGCTAGCGGCGGGGCGTCACCCGCACCACGGTGAGGCCGACGACGCGGCTCCCGCGGTGGTGCGACACCGCCCCGAAGTACGCCGGGCTGCCGGGCACCGCCCCCGTCCATGCCACCGCGACACGTCCGCGCCGGCCGAGCACGGCGTTCTGCGGCGCGGACGCCACGTCGAGCGACCCGGCTGTGCCGGCAGGAACCTGCCAGGACCGCAGCGTGTACGACGTGCGCGGTCCACCCGTCTGCCAGCCGTGCACGAACAGCGTGTACGGCCCCCTCCTGGGCAGGGCGACCTCGACCATCTCGTCGGTGCCGCCGTTGGTGCTGGAGGCCACCACCTGCCCGCGGGCGTCGGCCAGGTAGACGTCGAGGTCCACCGCCCGGCCCGGATGGGTCAGCTCCCACCGCAGGTAGCTCAGGCCGCGGGTCACGAACCTGTGCCGCGTCGTGCCGGTGGCGTCGGCGGGGTCGAACGTCTGGTCAGGGTCCTGCCGGACCGTTCCCGCCGTGGTCTCCAGTGGCGCCAGCCCGTGCGCCTGGGCGCGGTAGCCGCCCGTGTAGCCGAACTGCACGGGGAAGCCGGCCCGGCCGGTCGCACCGCCCTCCTCGACCAGCGCCGGAGCGTCGAAGGTGCTCGCCGCGGCCGCGATGGGGCTGCGCACGGAGTAGCCGCCGCCGGACCAGGTCAGCGAGCCGAACCGCCACCGGCCCACCGCGGCGCTGCCGGCGTTGGTGATGGTGACGTCGACCGCAGCGGACTGCCCGGGCCGCAGGGTGACCTGCGCCGGCGACACCGACACGTCGAACCCGCGCGGCGCCTGCACGTCAGCGGTGTAGGTCGTCGGGCCGGCCGTACCCGCGACGCTGGTGACCGTGCGTGCGACGGTCTGCGTGCCGGCCACCTCCGCGACGCCGATCGAGGGGTAGTTGAGGTCCCGCGGGTCGGTGGAGAACCCGGCGGCCTCGAGCGCGGCGCACGACCGGTCGGGGTTGCGGAACACGGTCGGGTCCGCGCCGCACAGGAAGGCCAGGTAGTCGCCGGTGCCGGCGTCGTAGACCAGACCCGGGTCGAACACCGAGTCCGCGCCCACCGAGCCGGGACGCACGTGCCCGGCGCCGAGGTCGAACGGGTCGGCGCGGGTGCTGCCGTCCTCCTTGACCACGTTCTGCCGAGCGGTGGTCATGATCGCCGACTTGGCCATCGCCGGGGTCCAGTCCGGATGCGCCTGCTTGAGCAGCGCATAGATCCCGGCGATGTGCGGGCTCGACATCGATGTGCCGCTGATCGACTGGAACAGCTCACCCGGCGCCCCGAGCGCGGGCGTGGGGCTGTTGCCGGCCAGGATGTTCACGCCGGGCGCGGTGATGTCGGGCTTGATGATGTCCGCTGCGGCCGGGTTGGGTCCGCGTGACGAGAAGTCGGCCATGGCCGAACCCTGGGACGCCACCCGCTCGCCGCCGGTGATCTGGGCCGTGGCTGCGCCGCCCGTGCGGGCGATGTAGCGCTTGATGACGAGGCCGTCGCTGTTGCTGATGTGCACCGACGGCACCCAGTGGTTGTCGGTGACCAGGGCGGCGGCGTCGCTCTCGTCGTACAGCACCATGCCGGCCCCACCGGCGTCGAAGACGGCGCGGCTCTTGTCCACACGCGCGTTCTCTCCGCGCTTGCAGAGCACGACCGCGCCGGTGACCGTTGCGCTGAACGGCTGGCCGACCAGGCACAGCTCGTTGCCCAGCGTTGCCGCATCCACGAGCGTGGCTGCGTCGGTGCCGTCGGTGATGGATGCGCCGGTGAACCGACGGGCGTTGCCCAGGGTGACGGAGCCCTGGAACGTGCGGTCCTGCGTCGACGCCGCCACCGAGGTGACCCAGGGTGCCGAGGACGGACCGCCGACCGTCGACGGGCCCGGCCCTGCGTTGCCGGCGGACGTGGCCACGAAGACGCCGCTGTCGGCCGCGGCGAGGAACGCGACCTCGTCCGGCCCGACCAGCCCTGCGCCGCCGCCGATCGAGTAGTTGATGACGTCGACACCGTCCAGCACGGCCCGGTCGATCGCGGCCGCCAGGTCCGACTCGATGCAGCCCTGCTCGCCGCAGGCCTTGTACGCGATCACCCGTGCGCGGGGGGCTACGCCGCTGAGCCGGCCGCGGTCGATGCCGAAGATCTGCGCGTCGACGTCGGCGTTGCCGGCGGCGGTGCTCGCGGTGTGGGTGCCGTGCCCGTCGTCGTCACGGGCCGAGTCGTAACGTTCGGGGCCGATCACCCGCTTGTAGGTGATGCGCATGTCGCGGGCGCCGAGCAGCTTGTTGTTGCAGTCGAAGGCCACGTCGTCGGGGTTGTGCCGGACGTTGCCCAGCTCGCACGGCACCGGCGCCTGCCCGGCCAGCGGCCCGAAGCTGCCGTCGTCCTCGAAGGAGGGGTGCTCGGGCCAGATGCCGGTGTCGATCACCCCGACGACAACGTCCTCGCCCACCAGGTCGGACTCCCAGGGTCCGGCCGGGTCGCTGAGGCCCAGGAACGCCGGGGTGTTGTCGGTCTGCACCTGCCGCAGCCGGTCCTTGACCACCGCGACGACACCGCGCTGACGGCTCATCGCCTCCGCCTCGGCCCGGCTCAGCTCGGCGGCGAAGCCGTTCAGGGCGTAGGAGTACTCCACGCTGACGTCGCCCTGCTCGACGTCGGCGCCGCGCAGCACCCGGTCGTGCTGGCGGTGCAGGAACCCGACGTGCTGCCGCACCCGCGGCGAGGCGGCGGTGAGACGTCCGCGGGGGGTGCGCTCCGCGACGGGGTCGGCGGCCATCAGCACGACGTAGCGCCCGGCGAGGAGCGCGCGGGGGCCCGGCTGGGCCGAGGTGCTGCCGGCCGGCACCGCCACGGTCGCGAGTACCACGGCGGCGGCCCCCACCAGCACGGTGAGCCTGCTGCGCATTTCGAGTCTCCGTCCTCTGTGCACGACTCGACAGCGCTGCCCCTTGTCTGCAGGGTGGCACCACCGCGACGGGATTGATAGCCCTCGATGCTGGCCGGTTCCGGCTGGTCAGCCCCGGGCGTGCGCCGCCACCGCGGCCACGACGTCGTCGGCCGTCCAGGAGTCCCGTGCGCCGGGCAGCGAGGCCAGGTAGCCGGCCGAGCGGTGCAGACCCCACGCGTGCGTCTCCGCCAGGCCCTGGACGAGCACCCGCAGGTACGCCGCCGACGGCGGCGCCAGTCGGTGGTCCGGCGCCGCCCGGGCCGCGGTGAAGGTGAACGCGGGCAGGCCGTCGACGTTGGCGCACTCCATCATCGACTCGTAGTGGCCGGCCTCCTGCGCGAGCACGTCGTCCAGCTGCGCGCGGGTGACCAGGTAGGCGCGCGCGGGTGTACGGCCGGGCGTCGCGGGGTCGAGGAAGGCCATCCCGCCGCCCCAGGTCCGCGACCGCATCGCGAAGTAGGCGCCGCCGTCCAGCCAGTACGGCGAGCTCGCGCGCGGCATGGCGGGGTCACGCGCCCCCGCGTAGGTCCGGCGCCCGCCGGGCGGGCAGCCTCCCTCGAGGTAGCAGCGGAAGCGCTCCAGGCACATGTTGGAGCCGTACGAGACGTACCAGCAGTGCTGGCTCAACGCACTGCCTCGCCGCAGCGGCCGGTGTCCGGCACGGACACGCGCAGGCCGCGGATCCGCACCGGGCGGACGCTGACGTTGTCGCCGTCGTCGGCCTCGACGAGCCGGTCGAGCGGGTCGGCCCGCAGCACCAGGCAGTAGGTGCCGTCCGAGAGCCGACGGGGAAGGCGCAGCGACTGGCCGGGGGTCTCCGCGTCGTACACATCCACCCAGCCCGGCGAGACACCCTGCACCAGGCTGCGCCCGCACTCTCCGAAGTACTCGCGCCGCTGGCGCGGACGAGCGCCCGGCACCGGACGGTTGTCCCGCAGGCAGAAGCTCACCTTGGGGTGTCCGACCACGACTCG
>JALZDI010000244.1 GCA_030862655.1 Actinomycetota bacterium
GTACGGCGAAGGCCCGCTCGGCCAGGGGACGGTCCTCGTCGAGGTCGCGGAGTGCGTTGCCGAGCTCGGTCACCGCGGCGTGCAGCGGCTCGGCGCAGCCCTCGGGGTCGTCGGGGACGCGGACGACGTAGCCGACCGTGACCCCGTGCGCCACCCGCACCCGCACCGGAGCGGCTCCCAGCCACCAGGCGGCCGCCACCGCCATGCCGAGCAGGCCGAGCACGACCAGCACCTGTGCCGGCCACGGCAGCGCCTCGGGGGCGGTGCCCACCGGCTGCTCGAGCAGCAGCGGTGTGCCGACCTGACCGGCGCACCAGGCCACCGCGGACAGCAGTGCCATCGCGGCAGGGCCGATGACACTCCGGTCGGCGCGGCGGGTCTGTTGCTCGTCGAGCGTCGCGTCGGGGTGCGGGACGTGCCAGTAGCGGTAGAAGCCGGTACCGAGTGCGGCGGTCAGTGCTGGAAGGTTCACGCGCTCGTCCATCGAGAAAGTACGCAGGGGCCAAGGACAAAGTGCTACAGGGGTATGCGAGGTGGTGTCTTGGCGACGGCCCTGGCGGTGGTGCTGTACCGGTACGCTGACGACACCTCCATGCTAGGTCAGCCCGGCGGCCGCCGACGCTTGGGGTCAGCACGTTTTTGGTGTGATTTGCACCATGTCGGCCTGTCCGGTGGCAAGCGGCGCCGGGCCCTCGAGGGTCAGCCGGACTGGGCGAGCAGGGACTCGCAGGCCTCGACCAGCCGCTGCCGCAGGGGCGCCGCGAGCTCGGCGAACCGGCGCTGTCGCTCGGCGTACTCGCGCTTGCCTGCGGTGGTCTCGATGCGCACCGGGGTGTAGCCGAGCGCGCGCAGGTCGTAGGGCGAGGCCCGCATGTCCAGCACCCGGATGTCGCGGGCGAGCTCGAAGCAGTCGGCGACCAGCTCGGACGGCGTCATCGGGCTGAGCTTGTAGGCCCACTTGTACAGGTCCATGCCCGTGTGCAGGCAGCCCGGCTGCTCCTGCCGCGGCTGCCCCTCCCGGGTCGGCTGCTCGGTGTTGCGCGGCCGGGCGGCGTCGGTGAAGAACCGGAACGCGTCGTGGTGGGTGCAGCCGAGGCGGTGGCTCTCCACCACCGCGTCGGTGCCGGCGCCGCCCAGCCTCAGCGGCCAGGCCGGGTGGCGCACGTCCTGCGGCGCCGCGCGGTAGACCATCGCCCACTCGTGCAGTCCCAGGCAGCCGTACGACGGGGCCCGGCGCGCGGTCGCCGCGAGCAGGTCACGGACCCAGCGCACCCGGTCGCGCCGGTGCTCGACGTACTCGGGGTCCAGCGCGACCCCGTCGTCCTGCCGTCGGTAGCCGCGGCGCTCGGCCAGGTCGCAGTCGCCGCGCAGCAGCACGCCGGGCCCGGGGTGCCATCGTCGCAGCGCCGCCGGGCGGAAGCTGTAGTAGGTGAACAGGAAGTCCTCGACCGGGTGCCGCTCGCCGGTGCACTGCCGAGACAGGTGCCCGGCCAGCAGCCGGTCGACGCGGGCCTCGTGCGCGGCCCGGCGCCGCGACCACTCCGCGCGCTCCACAGGGTCGAGCACGCAGCCCGCGTCCCTGCGTGCGGTGACGGTGCTGAGCGGGTCCACAGCCGCGAGGGTAGCCAGCCTCGGGCCGCCGACCCGCCGGTAGGCTGGCTGACCATGCGCATCGCCAGGTTCACCACGGGGGAGGAGCCCCGGTTCGGCGTCGTCGGCACCGGCGGCGAGGAGGGGGTGGTCGCCGCCCTGGTCGGCGACCCGCTGTACCAGGGCATCGAACCCACCGGCGAGCGTCTGGACCTCGACGACGTGCGGCTGCTGGCACCGGTCATCCCGCGCAGCAAGGTGGTCTGCGTCGGCCGCAACTACGCCGACCACGCCGCCGAGCTGGGCAACGACCTGCCCGAGGAGCCGCTGCTGTTCCTCAAGCCCAACACCTCGGTCATCGGGCCCCGTGACCCCATCAGCTACCCGCGGCAGAGCAACGACGTGCAGTTCGAGGGCGAGCTGGCGGTGGTGATCCGGCGCATCTGCCGCGACGTGCCGGCCGAACGCGCCGGCGACGTGGTGCTCGGCTACACCGTGGGCAACGACGTCACCGCCCGCGACCTGCAGAAGAAGGACGTGCAGTTCACCCGGGCGAAGGGCTTCGACTCCTTCTGCCCGCTCGGCCCCTGGATCGAGACCGACCTCGCCCACGGCGACGTGCAGGTCAGCACCACGCTCAACGGCGAGGCGCGCCAGCGGGGCCGCACCAGCCAGATGATCTTCGACGTGCCGACCCTGGTCGCACACATCACCTCCGTGATGACGCTGCTGCCCGGAGACGTGATCCTCACCGGCACCCCCGCCGGCGTCGGTCCGATGCAGCCCGGCGACGAGGTCGCGGTCACCGTGGAGGGGATCGGCACCCTGACCAACAAGGTGGTTTCTCGTGACTGACCCGGTTCTCGGCGACCTGGCTCCGGCCCTCGTGCGCGTCCGGTTCCCGCCGTCGCCGACCGGCAACCTGCACGTGGGCAACGTGCGCAGCGCGCTGTTCAACTGGGTCTTCGCCCGCCACTACGGCGGTCGGCTGGTGCTGCGCATCGAGGACACCGACCTCGCCCGGCACAACGAGGAGGCCGTCGACTACCTGATGCGGTCCCTGGAGTGGCTGGGCATCGACTGGGACGAGGGTCCCGGGGTGGGCGGCCCGCACGAGCCCTACCGGCAGTCGGAGCGGTTCGACGTCTACGCCGACATCGCCCGGCGGCTGCTGGAGGCGGGCCGGGCCTACTACTGCTACTGCTCGGTGGAGGAGCTCGACGAGCGTCGCGAGCGGGCGCGCAGCGAGGGCCGCACCCCGGGGTACGACGGGCACTGCCGCGCGCTGACGCAGGAGCAGGCGGCCGCGTTCCGGGCCGATCAGCGCGAGCCGGTGCTGCGGCTGCGGATGCCCGACCACACGATCACCTTCGACGACCTGGTGCGCGGTGAGATCAGCTTCGAGCCCGACCACGTGCCCGACTTCGTGCTGGTCCGGGGCAACGGGCACCCGCTGTACACCCTGGTCAACCCGGTCGACGACGCCCTGATGCAGATCACGCACGTGCTGCGGGGCGAGGACCTGCTGTCGTCGACCCCGCGGCAGATCGCGTTGTACGACGCGCTGCGGTCCATCGGCGTCGGCGTCGGCCCGCCGCGGTTCGGCCACCTGCCGATCGTGATGGGCGAGGGCAACCGCCGGCTGTCCAAGCGCGACGCCGGCGCCGGGCTCGACGAGTACCGCGAGCGCGGCTTCCTGCCCGAGGGGCTGCTCAACTACCTCGCGCTGCTGGGCTGGGCGATCGCCGACGACCGCGACATCTTCGACATGCGGGAGATGATCGAGGCGTTCGACGTCTCCCGCGTCAACCCCAACCCCGCCCGCTTCGACCTGAAGAAGTGCGAGGCGATCAACGCCGTGCACCTGCGGGCGCTGCCGGTCGAGGAGCTCGCCGAGCGCATGGTGCCCCACCTGCAGCGGGCCGGTCTGCTCGGTGACGCGGTGGCCGACGAGCAGCGGGCCACGCTGCTGGCCGCCGCCCCGCTGGTCAGCGAGCGCATGACCGTGCTCGGGGAGGCGGTCGACATGCTCGGCTTCCTGTTCGTCGACGACGAGAACTTCGCGGTCGACCCCGACGACGCGGCCAAGGTGCTCACCGAGGACGGCCTCGCGGTGGTCAAGGCCTCACACGCGGCGCTGGAGTCGTTGCCGGAGTGGACGACGCCCGCGATCGAGGCGGCGCTGCGCGAGGCGCTGGTCGACAAGATGGGCCTCAAGCCCCGGCACGCGTTCGGCCCGGTACGGGTCGCGGTGACCGGTCGGAAGGTCTCGCCGCCGCTGTTCGAGTCCCTGGAGCTGCTCGGTCGGGAGCGTTCGCTGCACC
>JALZDI010000043.1 GCA_030862655.1 Actinomycetota bacterium
CCAGCTGCGCCAGGCCGCGCAGCGACGGCGCGGCAGGCGCGTCGGCGGTCGAAGAGGGGGGTGGGGTCACGAGACTCCAGCCTACGGGAGCCCCGAAGCGGGGCACTCGCGCAGCCTCGACGCGAGGAGACGGGGCACTCGCGCAGCCTCGACGCGAGCAGACGGGGCACTCGCGCAGCCTCGACGCGAGAAGCCTTCCCGCCGAGACTGCGCGAATGCCCCGGACAGGTCAGCCGTCGGGGTGCTCCGCCCACCACCGGCGGACGAAGTCGGTGATCCGCTCGGCCAGCTCGGGCCGGCAGACCAGCAGGTCCGGCAGGAGCACGTCCTCCTGGTTGTAGGCCAGCGCCGCGCCGTCGGCCCGGCTGGTGTGCAGCCCAGCCGCGCGGGCGACCGCCACCGGAGCCGCGGAGTCCCACTCGTACTGGCCGCCGGCGTGCACGTAGGCGTCGGTGACGTCGCGCACGACCGAGATCACCTTGGCCCCGGCCGAGCCCATCGGCACCAGCTCGGCGCCGATCTCGTCGGCCAGCGCCTGCACGAACTCCGGCGGCCGGGTGCGGCTGACCGCGATCCGCACCCGGGTGGTGCTCGAGGGCGCGACGACGGGCGGCTCGCCGGTATGGAACGTCGTGTCCAGACCGGGCTGCGCGACCGCGCCGGCGACCAGGTCGCCGTCCTGCCACAGCGCCACGTGCACGGCCCAGTCGTCGCGCGGCGGCTCGCTGTACTCGCGGGTGCCGTCCAGCGGGTCGACGATCCACACCCGCGCCGAGGACAGCCGGGCCTTGTCGTCCTTGCCCTCCTCGGACAGCACCGCGTCGCCGGGCCGATGCTCGGCCAGCAGCCGCATCAGCAGCTCGTGCGCGGCGCGGTCGCCGGCGTCCTTGAGCTCGCGTCCCTCCAGCCCCTGCGTGCGCAGCTCGGTGAGGGTCTGGCCGGCGACGGTGGCGGTCCACCGGGCCAGCAGGTGGTCATCGGACTCGATCCCCGTGGGGGGTGTCTGCACGTCGGTCACGCTCCGAGGCTCCCGCACCGCCCCCCTCCACGCCAAATGCGCCGCCCGCGTCCGCGGCCAAGGGGCTGACACGGGTGCACACCTGTAGTCCAGAATAGGCGGGTGACGGCTGGTACAGGGCGGGCCACGGTGCGCTACCGGGACCTGTTCCGCGACCGCGAGTTCAGCGGGATGTGGGTCGCGGACGTGCTGTCGATGACCGGCAGCTACCTGGCCCGCATCGCCGTCGCCGCCCTGGTCTACGCCCGCACCGACTCCCCCGGCCTCACCGCGGTCGCGTTCGCGATCAGCTTCGCGCCGTACCTGTTCGCGCCGCTGCTGGCCACGGTCGCCGACCGGTTCCGCCGCAAGCCGCTGCTGGTGACCACCGACCTGCTGCGCTGCCTGCTGGTGCTGTTGCTGATCATCCCCGGCATGCCGCTGCCGCTGCTGCTGGCCACCCTGTTCGCGATCGAGGTCTTCCAGATCCCGTTCGGCGCGGCGCGGCTGGCCACCCTGGCCGACGTCCTCGACGACGACCGGTTCCCCGCCGGCAACGCACTGGTGGCGGGGACGCGACAGGCGCTGCAGGTCAGCGGGTTCCTCGTCGGGGGCGCCGTCGTGGCCGCGACCACCCCGCAGGCGGCCCTGGTGATCAACTCGCTCACCTACCTCTCCTCCGGCGTGCTCATCATGCTGTTCGTGCAGCGCCGACCGCAGCCGTGGGGTGAGGACGGCGAACGGCCGCCGATCTGGGCGGGCGCGCGCGAGGGGCTGCGGTTCGTCACCTCGACGCCGGGCATGCCCGGCTGGTTCGCGCTGCTGGCGCTCGGCCCCGGGATCGTGATCGTGGCCGAGGGGCTGGCGGTGCCCTACGCCGACCAGCTCGGCGGTGGCACCCGGCTGGCCGGGGTGATCATGGCGACCGCGCCGCTGGGCAACGTCGTCGGGCTCGCGCTGCTCGGCCGGCTCCCGTTGGAGCAGCAGCGGCGGCTGATCTACCCCGGCGCCGCGGGCTGCGGGCTGCTGGTGGCGCTCAGCGGCCTCGGCGGGCACCTGGCAGCCTCGCCCTGGCCGGTGATCGCGCTGCTGACCCTGGCCGGCCTGAGCCTGGCCTACCTGGCCGGCATCCAGGCCATGGTCGCGCGCTCCATCCCGACGGCGGCGCGCGGACGGGTGTTCGGGCTGGGCAACGCGGTGATGCAGATCTCGCAGGGCGGCGCGGTCGCGCTGGCGGGCGCGCTGGCGGAGGGCGCCGCGATCGGGCTCGTGCTCACCGCACTGGGGCTGGTCGCGCTGCTGGTGGCGGGCGCGCTGGCCTGGGGGAACCGGGCCCCGGCGGCTCAGCCGTTGTAGAGGTTCTGCGCCCGGGCCAACCCCTCGGCGACCAGGCACTCCACCGCGTCCGCGGCCCGGTCGACATGGTGGTCGAGGTCGCGTCGCTCGCTCGCGGAGAACTCCGACAGCACGTGGTCGACGGTGGGACGCCGTCCCGGCGGCCGGCCGACGCCGAACCGCACCCGGTAGTAGTCGCCGGTGCTCAGCGACCGGCGCAGCGACTTGAGCCCGTTGTGGCCGTTGTCGCCGCCACCGAACTTCACCCGCAGCTCACCGAGCGGGATGTCGAGCTCGTCGTGCACGATCACCAGCCGCTCGGCCGGCACCTTGTAGAACGACAGCAGCGTCGACACCGGGCCACCCGATTCGTTCATGTACGACCGCGCACGGCCGAGCACCACTCTCGGCCCCGGCTGTCCCGGGATGCCACCCAGCCGACCCTCCACGACCTGCGCGCGCCCGGACTTGTGCGACCGCCACGGCGACGCGGACCCCCCGGCCGACCCGGCCACGCGCGCGGCCAGCAGGTCCGCGACCAGGTAGCCGGCGTTGTGGCGGGTGCGCGAGTACGTCGGGCCCGGGTTGCCCAGCCCGACGACGAGCCATGCGCCCTCGGGGTCGGCCATCGGGCTCACTCCCGTTCGGAGCCCTCGCCCTCGCCGGACTCGCGGGACTCCCCAGCCTCGCCCTCGGCGGCCTCGCCCTCGGCGCCTTCGCCCTCGGCGGCCTCTACGGCCTCAGCGGCCGCCTCCTCCTCGGACTCCTCGCGCTCGATGCCGGCCTCGGCCTCGGCCTCGGCGAGCTCCTCCTCGAGCTGCTCGGCCGTGGGCGCGGCCACGACGTGCACGACCAGCGTGTCCTCGTCGTCCTGCAGGAGGGAGCCGGCGGGCAGCGCAAGATCCCTCGCCAGCACCTGCGCACCGATCTCGAGACCCTCGACGCTGAGCTCGATCGACTCGGGGATGTGCGTGGCCTCGGCCTCGACCGACAGCGTCTGCTGCTCGGTGACCAGCATGCCCTCGGAGACGACCTCGCCGTCGACGACCACGGGGATGTCCACGGTGACCTTCTCGCCGCGGCGCACGATCAGCAGGTCGACGTGCTCGATGAAGCCCTTGATCGGGTCCCGCTGCACCTGCTTGGGCAGCGCGAGGCGGTTCTCGCCCCCGACGTCGATCGACAGCAGCGCGTTGGCGTTCTTCAGCGCCAGCATCGTGTCGTGGCCGGGCAGCGCGATGTGGATCGGGTCGGTGCCGTGGCCGTACAGGACCGCGGGGACCTTGTCGTCGCGACGGATCCGGCGCGCGGCGCCCTTGCCGAACTCCGTTCGCGGCTCAGCCTGGATCTTGACCTCAGACACGGGGGAAACTCCTCAACACAACGCTTGGGGCGAACTCGCAGGTGCAGTGGTACGGCGGCTTCGGGCTCAGGGGCGCACGCGTCCGACCACCGCGTCGATCACGGAGCCGGCGCAGCGGTGCGCGCGGCGCTCCCTCGCCGAGGCAACCGTGGAAGTCTACCGAGAGCCCTCGCCGCGTGGCCAATCGCCCCCACGCACGCCGCGACGTCCGTCAGGGCGTGTGCAACAGCGCACGGTACGGCGGACGCAACGGGGCGGGCGGCTCAGGCCCGGCCGTCGAACATGCTGGTGACCGAGCCGTCCTCGAACACCTCGCGCACCGCGCGGGCGATCAACGGGGCGATCGAGAGCATGCTGAGCTTGTCGAACTGCCGCTCCGGCGGGATCGGCAGCGTGTTGGTGACGATGACCTCACGGGCCTGGCAGTTCTTCAGCCGGTCGACCGCCGGCCCGGACAGGATCGCGTGGGTCGCGGCGATCACGACCTCGGAGGCGCCGGCGGCCAGCAGCGCGTCGGCGGCCTTGGTGATGGTGCCGGCGGTGTCGATCATGTCGTCGACCAGCACACAGGTGCGCCCCTCGACCTCGCCGACGACCCGGTTGGCGACCGACTCGTTCGGCTTGTTGATGTCGCGGGTCTTGTGGATGAACGCCAGCGGCACCGCGCCGAGGCGCGCCGACCACTGCTCGGCCACCTTGATCCGGCCGGCGTCGGGCGAGACGACCGCGAGGCCCTCGGTGCCGTACTTGCCCACGACGTACTCGGACAGGATCGGCATCGCCATCAGGTGGTCCACCGGGCCGTTGAAGTAGCCCTGGATCTGCGCGGTGTGCAGGTCGACGGCCATCAGCCGGTCGGCGCCGGCGGTCTTGAACAGGTCGGCCATCAGCCGGGCCGAGATCGGCTCGCGTCCGCGGTGCTTCTTGTCCTGCCGGGCGTAGCCGTAGAACGGCAGGATCACCGTGATGCGCTTGGCCGAGGCCCGCTTGAGCGCGTCGATCATGATCAGGTGCTCCATGATCGACTGGTTGATCGGTGCGGTGTGGCTCTGGATCACGAACGCGTCGCAGCCCCGCACGGACTCCTCGTAGCGCACGTAGGTCTCGCCGTTGGCGAAGTCGTACGACGACGTGGGCACGACCTCGGTGCCGAGGAGATCGGTGACCTCGCGCGCGAGCTCGGGGAACGCCCGCCCCGAGAAGACCATCATGTTCTTCTCGGTGGTCTTCTGGATGCTGATCACTGACGGTTCTCCTCGCTGTGGTCGCCCACGGCCGCGGCCTCGCCCTCAGTGTCTCTCGTCTGCTGCCGGGTGCGGAAGGCGGCCTCCGCCGCCTTCGCGGCCGCGGTGCCCGCCCGCCGGCGCACGGTCCACTCCTCGATGTTGCGCTGCGGTCCGGCGGACACGGCCAGGGCCCCCGGCGGCACGTCCTCGCGTACGACGGTGCCGGCGCCGGTCGCCGCGCCGTCGCCGATCTCCACGGGCGCGACGAAGGTGTTGTTCGAGCCGGTCTTGCAGTGCACGCCGACGATGGTGCGGTTCTTCTGCACCCCGTCATAGTTGGCGAAGATCGTGCCCGCCCCGATGTTGGTGCTCTCGCCGATCTCAGCGTCGCCGACGTAGGACAGGTGCGGCACCTTCGCCGACGGCGCGATCGCGGCGTTCTTGGTCTCGACGAAGGTGCCGATCTTGCCGCCCTCGCCGAGCCGGGTGTCCGGCCGCAGGTAGGCGAACGGGCCCACGCTGGCGCCCGCGCCGACCACCGCACCCGACCCGTGGCAGCGCACCACGGTGGCGCCCTCGCCGACCTCGACGTCGGTCAGCGTGCTGTCCGGCCCGACGGTGGCTCCGGTCGCCACCCGGGTCGCGCCGTGCAGCTGCACCCCCGGCAGCAGGGTCACGTCGGGGTCGCAGAGCACGGTGTCGTCGACCCAGGTCGTGGCCGGGTCGAGCACGGTCACCCCGGCGCGCATGTGCCGCTCGAGCGTCCGCCGGTTGAGCTCCGCGCCCATCCGGGCCAGCTGCACGCGGTCGTTGACGCCCTCGGTCTGCCAGACGTCGTCGACGCACAGCGCGCCGACGCCCAGCCCGTCGGCGCGGGCGATGCCCACGACGTCGGTCAGGTACAGCTCGCCCTGCGTGTTGTCGGTGCGGATGCGCGCGAGCGCGTCGACGAGCACGGCGGCGTCGAAGGCGTAGATGCCGGAGTTGATCTCGGCGATCTCGCGCTGGGCGTCGGTGGCGTCGCGGTGCTCCACGATCCCCGCCACCGCGCCGCTGTCATCGCGCAGCACCCGGCCGTAGCCGGTCGGGTCGGGCACCTGCGCGGTCAGCACCGAGACCGCGTCGCCGGCGGCCGCGTGGTGCTCCAGCAGCGCGTGCAGCGTCTGCGTGGTCAGCAGCGGCACGTCGCCGTAGGTCACGAGCACGACACCGCCCGGCGGCGGGCCCGCCGTACCCCCGGGCAGCTCCTGCAGTGCCGCCAGCGCGCACTGGACCGCGTGACCGGTGCCGAGCTGCTGCTCCTGCACCGCCGTGACGGCGTCGGGGTCGACCTCCTGCACGTGCGGGGCGACCACCTCGCGGCCGTGGCCGACGACGGCGACCAGGGCGTGCGGCTCCAGCCCCCGGGCGGCGCCGAGCGCGCGGCCGATCAGGCTCTGCCCGCCGATGCGGTGCAGCACCTTCGGCGTCCGGGACCTCATCCGCGTGCCCTCCCCCGCGGCGAGGACGATGACGGCGGCCGGTCGAGTGTCGCTCACGTGGGCTCCTTGGGCGAGGGGTCGTACGCAGCCGGGTCGCTCCCCTGCCTGGCTTCGATCCAGGACTTCAGGCTTCAAAGGCCCGCGGGCTGCCAGTTACCCCACAGGGGACCGAGACGCCGTAGCGCCTGCGGTCGGTCAGTCTGCCATGCAGCGGCTCGGGACCGGGCGGGCACCGATCGGGTAACGATCCGCCTCCAGCGCATGAGCCGGCCGGGGGTGGGTAAGGGACGAGGAGCGACCAAGGGTCTGCCTCGGGGGAGACGGCGACGCGCCGTGTGGCGCGATCGACACGCCCAAACACTTGCCAAACCTACGTCTCCGTAGGTTACGGTTCCGTAAGTTGCAATCTTTGCATCCTTTTTTCGAGGAACGAGTTCATGACACCACCCACCGCCACCGCGGATGCTCCCCCCGTCTCGACCGACGAGGTCACCCAGCTGGGCACGATGGGATCTGACCACCAGTCGCGCAAGGAGCAGGTCGCCCTGGCGCTGTTCATCATCGTCCCCTTCCTGGCCATCGCGGCCGCGGTCCCGGTCGCCTGGGGCGGCTGGCTGGGCTGGACCGACGTCATCCTGGCCGTCGCGATGTACTGGATCAGCGGCCACGGCGTCACCGTCGGCTTCCACCGCTACTTCACGCACAAGTCGTTCAAGCCCAACCGCCCGCTCAAGGTCGCGCTCGCGATCGCCGGCTCGCTCGCGATCCAGGGCCCGGTCATCCGCTGGGTGGCCGACCACCGCAAGCACCACAAGTTCTCCGACCGCGACGGCGACCCGCACTCGCCGTGGCGCTACGGCGAGACGATCCCGGCGCTGGCGAAGGGCCTGTTCCACGCGCACATGATGTGGCTGTTCGACCCCGAGCAGACCCCGCAGCGCAAGTACGCCCCGGACCTGCTCAAGGACCGCGACATCGTGCGGGTGTCCAAGGCGTTCCCCGCCCTGGTCGCGGTGTCGCTGCTGCTGCCCGCCGTACTCGGGGGACTGATCACCTGGTCGTGGACCGGCGCACTCACCGCCTTCTTCTGGGCCTCGCTGGTGCGGGTCGGCCTGCTGCACCACGTCACCTGGTCGATCAACTCGATCTGCCACGCGGTCGGCGAGCGTCCGTTCAAGAGCCGCGACAGGTCCGGCAACGTGTGGTGGCTGGCGATCCCGTCCATGGGCGAGTCGTGGCACAACCTGCACCACGCGGACCCGACCTGCGCACGCCACGGCGTGCTCCCCGGACAGCTCGACACGTCCGCCCGGGTCATCTGGGCGTTCGAGAGGCTCGGCTGGGTCCACAACGTGCGTTGGCCGGTGGCCGAGCGCCTCGACGCCAAGCGCGCCGACCGCACCGACGAGACACCCGCCGCGGCCTGACGGCCGACCGGCCCCCGGCTGACAGGATGAGGACATGAGCTCGGGGGCCAACGAGGGCGGCAAGCGCGCCGCGCGGGCGCGGATGACCAGCGCCGCGCGGCGCGAACAGCTGATCGAGATCGCGCGCAAGCTGTTCGCCCAGCGCGGTTTCGACGGCACGTCCATCGAGGAGATCGCGGCCCGGGCCGAGGTGTCCAAGCCGGTCGTCTACGAGCACTTCGGCGGCAAGGAGGGCATCTACGCCGTGGTCGTCGACCGCGAGGTGCGCCAGCTGCTGGAGATGATGCACGCGTCGCTGACCGCCGGCCATCCCCGCGAGCTGCTGGAGCAGGCGGCATGCGCGCTGCTGGACTACATCGAGCAGTCCTCCGACGGGTTCCGCATCCTGGTGCGCGACGCGCCGTTGGGCACCGCGTCCGGGTCGTTCGTCAGCATCATCAGCGACGTGGCCTCGCGGGTGGAGCACATCCTGGCCGCGGAGTTCAGGCAGCGCGGCTTCGACCCGAAGACCTCCCCGATGTACGCGCAGATGCTGGTCGGCATGGTCGGCACCACCGGCCAGTGGTGGCTGGACGCGCGCAAGCCCGACAAGCGCGAGGTCGCCGCGCACCTGTGCAACCTCGCGTGGAACGGGCTCTCCGGCCTGGACAGCAAGCCCCAGCTCATCACCCGCCCGCGCTGAGCCCCGTCAGCCGGCCTGCGCGACCGCGAAGATGCGCCGGAACGGCAGCACGGTGCCGTAGCCGCGCGGCGGGTAGGCCTCGCGCAGCGCCGCGGCGTACTCGCGCTCGAACCGCTCGCGCAGCGGTGGCGGCAGCGCCTGCAGCACCGGTCGCGCGCCGGTGCCGGACACCCAGCGCAACACGGGGTCGGGTCCGGTGAGCACGTGCAGGTAGGTGGTCTCCCACACCTGGGCGCGCAGACCGAGCCCGACCAGCCCGTCGAGGTAGGTGTCCGGCTCGTGGGAGTCCGGCAGGTGCACCCCGGAGGTGTGCTCGGCGTACGGCGGCTCGGCGGCCAGCCCACACAGCAGCCGGTGGCTGGGCTCGCCGAAGTTGCCCGGCACCTGGAACGCGAGCCAGCCGCCCGGGGCCAGCCACCCGGCCAGCCGGTCCAGCAGGTCGAGGTGGCCCGGCACCCACTGCAGCGTCGCGTTGGACACGAGGACGTCGACCGGCCGCGCCGGCGCGAAGTCGCGCAGGTCGGCGACCTCGAACGACAGCCGCTCGTCGGCCGGCTGCCTGGCGTCGGCGACCATCTCGGCAGAGGAGTCCACACCGTGCACGTCGGCCCCCGGCCAGCGATCCCGCAGCGTCGCAGTCAGGTTGCCCGGCCCGCAGCCGAGGTCGACGACGTAGCCCGGTGCGTCCGCGCCGACCCGGGCCAGCAGGTCGGCGAACGGCCGCGAGCGCTCGTCGCCGAACGCGAGGTAGGTCTGCGGGTCCCAGGAGTGTGCCACCGCGCCTCACAACGACGGCCGCAGGTGCGCCCACGGCCGGGCCTGCTCCAGCTGCGCGCACAGCGCGATGACCTCCGCGTCGCCGTCGTGGCGCCCCACCAGCTGCACCGCGCGCGGCAGGCCGTCCGAGCCCAGGCCCGCGGGCACCGAAGCGGACGGCCGACCGGTGTGGTTCCACAGCGGGGTGAAGCCGTACACCCGCGCCATGCCCAGCAC
>JALZDI010000245.1 GCA_030862655.1 Actinomycetota bacterium
GCGCCGAGCGACGCCGCCGCCCGCGACCACGTCGAGACGCACGCCGCCGCGACCAGCCGCGCCGAGCACCGCCGGGTCGTCGCGTACTGGACCGATGCGCGGATGCGCAATGCCAAACCGGGCAGCACGCTGGTCGCCGGCAGGTCCAAGGAGTCCGCCGGAGGGGCGGTCGCCACCGGCACGCCCACCCGGGTCGGCCCGCGGGGCAGGCCGTCCCAGGCCGGCAACGGCACCGCCGAGGACGGCACCGGTGGCTACTACACCGGAGGCGGCGAGGTCGTGGAGACCACCGGCAAGGTGTTCTTCACCCTCGGCGGCACCAACTACGTCTGCTCGGGCAGCGCCACCACCTCGTCCAACCGCGACGTGGTGCTCACGGCCGGGCACTGCGTCAACGAGGGTCCCGGCGACTACGCCACCAACTTCGCGTTCGTGCCGGCCTACGACGACGGCGCCCGCCCGTTCGGCACCTTCACGGCGCGGTCCCTGGTCACCACCAGCCAGTGGGCGACCGCCGGCGACTTCGACTACGACGTCGGATTCGCGGTGATGAACACGGTCGGCGGCCAGCACCTCACCGACGTCGTCGGCAGCCAGGGCATCGGCTTCAACCAGGCCCGCGGCGAGCTCACCTACTCCTTCGGCTACCCGGCGGCCCGGCCGTACGACGGCACCGACATCGCCTACTGCTACGACACCGTGTTCGCCGACACCTACGGCGGGTCGCAGGACCAGGGCATGGACTGCAACATGACCGGCGGCTCGTCCGGCGGCCCGTGGCTGATCGACTACAGCACCGGCGCCGGCGTGGGCACGCTGAACTCGGTCAACAGCTTCGGCTACCGCGGCGTCAAGGACGTGATGTGGGGACCGTACTTCGGCTCGGTGGCACAGTCGGCCTACGCCACCGCCCAGTCGCGGTGACCTCCGCCCGGGGGTATCCCGGGCGGGCACGGCGTCAGCAGGGGCCGGGCGTCAGCCTTCGTTGACGTCCGGCTCCTCCTGGGCGAGCCGTTCGTCGATGGTCTCGCCGTACTCCTCCTCGCGGTGCGTCAGCCCCTCGGCCGTCGGGGTGGAGGGCTCCTGCGAGGGCTCGAACTCGGTGACCTCCTCCTCGGGCCGCAGCTCGTCGGTGGTCAGGCCGTCCTGGTCGTGCTCGGCGGCGGCCTCCTCGAGGGACTCCACGTCGGGGTCGGGGCCGTCGTAGACCTCGTCGAACTGCTGCTCCTGTGACGGCTCGGTCATCGCTGCGCCTCCTGTTCGGCTGTTCGGCGGTCCTGGGCGGGACGGCGAAGCACCTCCCGCCCACTACCCGGCCTACTGTGCCCTACTCGGCGTAGCCGGAGGCCTTCGGCGGTTCGAGGTCACTCTTGGGCAGCTCCTCGATGTTGACGTCCTTGAAGGTGACGACCTTGACGTTCTTGACGAACCGCGCCGGCCGGTAGATGTCCCAGACCCAGGCGTCGGACATGGTCACCTCGAAGTACACGTCGGTGCCCTCGGTGCGGACCTTGAGGTCGGCCGCGTTGCACAGGTAGAAGCGGCGGTCGGTCTCGACGACGTACTTGAAGATCGAGACGACGTCGCGGTACTCCCGGTAGAGCTGAAGCTCCATCTCGGCCTCGTACTTCTCCAGGTCCTCTGCGCTCACAGCACCATCTCCGCTTCCAGCAGCCACGGCTGCGTGTCCGACGTCGCCGCCGGCATCTCTTCGGGCTCCTCCGACATCTCCACCAGATCCATCTCGCCCTCGCCCCGCTCCACACGGCGCACGTTGACGAACCGGCGCCGGTGCTGCGGGCACGGGCCGTGCTCGGCCAGAGCGTGCTGGTGCTCGCGGGTCACGTAGCCCTTGTGGGTGGCGAAGTCGTAGGCGGGGAAGTCGTCGTGCATCTGCTCCATCAGCCGGTCACGCGTGACCTTCGCTATCACCGACGCCGCGGAGATGCAGGCGGCCACCCGGTCGCCCTTCCAGACCGCCAGCCCGGGCAGCCCCAGCCCGTCGACGGGGAAGCCGTCGGTGAGGACGTACGACGGGGGCGTCGTGAGCCTGGCCAGCGCCCGCCGCAGGGCCTCGACGTTGGCCACGTGCATGCCCAGCCGGTCGCACTCGGCTGCGGGCACGACGACCACCGACCAGGCGAGCGCCCGGCGCACGACCTGGTCGTAGCAGCGCTCGCGCGCGGCGGCGGTCAGCAGCTTGGAGTCGGCGAGCCCGGCGACCTGGCCGCCGCGGCCCTCCCGCAGCACGGCCGCGGCCGCCACCAGCGGACCCGCGCAGGCGCCTCGACCGGCCTCGTCGACGCCGGCGATCTGGGTGAACCCGGCACGACGCAACGCCCGCTCGTAGCCATACAGGCCCGCGTCACGGCGCACCGTGGCAGCACGAGGCATGACACTCATGATGCTTCCGAGAATAGGTGACCGCGACCGCCGTGGCCCGCTCACCCGGGCGAGCGGCGTACGACGGGCCTGCGGGGGGCGGGCCCCTCGCCGGCGGGGACGTCGGCGTAGGTGCGCGGCGCGTCCAGCCGGGTGATGTCCGAGAGCGGCCACACGATCGCGAACGCCTCGCCGACCACGTTGGCCGTCGGCACGAACGCGGTGCCGTCGGCCAGGTGGGGTCGAGAGTCCCCGGAGTTGCTGCGGTTGTCGCCCATCACCCAGATCCGGCCCCGGGGTACCACCACGTCGAAGCGCTGCAGCGACGGCTTCGTGCCCGGCGCCAGGTAGCGCTCGTTCAGCGGCTCGCCGTTGACGGTGATGTGCCCGCCGCCGTCACAGCAGGAGACCCGGTCACCGGGCAGGCCGACCAGCCGCTTGACCAGGTAGCCCTTGTCGCTGGCGGGCAGCACGCCGACGAACTCCAGCGCGCGTGCCAGCGTGCCGCTGCGCTCGACCGGACGCTCGTGCGCGGGCAGCCAGCCCCCCGGGTCCTCGAACACGACCACGTCGCCGCGCTCGGGCCCACCGATCTTGGAGACCACGATCCGGTCGGTCTGCTCGATCGTGGGCAGCATCGATCCGCTGGGCACGACGAACGCCTGCACGACGTACATCCGCAGCAGCGCGGCGACCGTCACCGCCACCACGACCAGCAGCACGGTCTCGACGAGGAAGCGGACGAACCGGGCCTCTGCCGGCGCGGAGCCGGCGCCGCGGGAGCGGCTCATCCGGAGCCCTCCAGCGACTCGAAGGAGTCCGGGCTGTCGATGAACTCGGCCCGGTCGGGTGGCCACACGGTCACGAACACCCGGCCGACGACGTCGTCGACCGGGATGAACCCACCGCCCGGGTCACCGAGGTGGGCGCGGGAGTCGGCGGAGTGCGTGCGGTTGTCGCCCATCACCCACAGCTGCCCCTCGGGGACCCGCACGTTGAAGTCCTGTTCGGAGGGCTGGACGCCCCGCGGCAGGTAGGTCGACTCGTCCAGCGGCTCGCCGTCGACCCGGATCCGGCCCTGCTCGTCGCAGCATCGCACCCGGTCGCCGCCGACGCCGATGACCCGCTTCACCAGGTGGTTGCCGCTGGGGTAGAGCCCGACGAACTCGAGGAGGTCGGTCACCAGGTTGCCGGTGTCCTCCGCCTCTGGACCGAGCCAGCCGCCGGGGTCGTCGAAGACCACGATGTCACCACGTTCTGGCCCGTCGAACCAGTACGACGGCTTCTCCACCAGGATGCGGTCGTTCTCGATCAGCGTGTTGTGCATCGAGGCCGACGGGATGTAGAAGGCCTGCACGAACAGCGACTTGAGCACGACCGCCAGCACCAGCGCGATGCCCAGCAGCAGGATGACCTCCTGCCACAGCGGCAGCTCGCGGCGCCGGCGCCCGGGAGGCCGTGACGGGCCGCGCCGGTGGCCGGCAGGGCGGTGCGCGGCGCCGACAACAGACG
>JALZDI010000044.1 GCA_030862655.1 Actinomycetota bacterium
CTGCGCGCCCGGTCCGCCGTCGTACGCCGGATGCCGCCGCGGCGGGTGCCCGCCTTCGACGACGGCTCGGTGAGGTTCCGCGGCTACCCGGGCTACCCCGACGGCCACGACCTGGCGGCGATCGGTGCGCCCGACCCGCCCGCCGGCATCGACCCGACCCGGCTGGCGCGCGACGTCCGCCGGTCGGGCTGATGACGCATCGCCGCACCCGCGCTCTAGACTGCCGGGCAGCCGACTCGACCACAGGAGAGCCTTCGTGCCCAAGCCGCCCGAGCCGACACGACCCCTACAGTGCGTGCTGATCGCCAACCGGGGCGAGATCGCGGTGCGCGTCATCCGCGCCTGCAAGGACGCCGGCATCGGCAGCGTCGCCGTCTACGCGGACCCCGACCGCGACGCGCTGTTCGTGCGGCTGGCCGACGAGGCCTACTCCCTTGGGGGCGCCACTCCCGGTGACTCCTACCTGTCGATCGAGAAGATCCTCGACGTCGCCAAGCGCAGCGGCGCCGACAGCGTCCACCCCGGCTACGGCTTCCTCGCCGAGAACGCCGACTTCGCCCAGGCCGTGATCGACGCGGGGCTGGTCTGGATCGGTCCGCCGCCGGCCGCGATCAACTCGCTGGGCGACAAGGTGCAGGCGCGCCACATCGCGCAGAAGGTCGGCGCACCGCTGGTCGCGGGCACGCCCGACCCGGTCTCCGACGCGGGCGAGGTGAGGGCCTTCGCCCGCGAGCACGGCCTGCCGATCGCGATCAAGGCCGCGTACGGCGGAGGTGGCCGCGGCCTCAAGGTCGCGCGCAACGAGGACGAGGTGGAGGAGATGTACGAGTCCGCGGTCCGCGAGGCGGTCAGCGCCTTCGGCCGGGGCGAGTGCTTCGTCGAGCGCTACCTCGACAACCCGCGGCACGTCGAGACGCAGTGCCTGGCCGACCAGCACGGCAACGTTGTCGTCGTATCGACGCGTGACTGCTCCCTGCAGCGCCGCCACCAGAAGCTGGTCGAGGAGGCGCCCGCGCCGTTCCTCTCCGACGAGCAGGTCAAGACGCTCTACCAGTCGTCGAAGGCGATCCTGTCCGAGGCGGGTTACGTCGGTGCCGGCACCTGCGAGTTCCTGGTGGGCCAGGACGGCACGATCTCGTTCCTCGAGGTCAACACCCGGCTGCAGGTCGAGCACCCGGTCACCGAGCAGGTCACCGGCATCGACCTGGTGCGCGAGATGTTCCGCGTCGCCGCCGGCGAGGAGCTCGGCTACGACGACCCGAAGATCGAGGGCCACTCGATCGAGTTCCGGATCAACGCCGAGGACGCCGGCCGCAACTTCCTGCCCGCCCCCGGCACGCTGACCCGCTGGCACGCCCCGTCGGGGCCCGGCGTACGCCTCGACGGCGGCTACGACCAGGGCGAGACGGTCCCCGGCTCGTTCGACTCGCTGGTCGCCAAGCTCGTCGTCAGCGGCCGGGACCGCACCGAGGCCCTGGAGCGCTCGCGCCGCGCCCTCGACGAGTTCGTGGTCGAGGGGATGCCGACGGTCATCCCGTTCCACCGCACCGTGGTCGACGACCCCGCGTTCGTCGCCCCCGACGGCGAGTTCGGGGTCTACACCCGCTGGATCGAGACCGAGTTCGTCAACGAGATCGAGCCCTACACCGGCGAGGGCGCCGAGGACGAGGAGGAGCCGCCGCGCGAGTCCGTCACCGTCGAGGTCGGCGGCAAGCGGCTCGAGGTCGTGCTCCCCGCCGGCTTCGGCGCCGCGGCCACCGAGTCGGCGCAGGCCAAGAAGGCCAAGAAGCGCGGCAGGAAGAAACACGGGGGCGCTGCTGCCGGCGGCGACGCGCTGACCTCGCCGATGCAGGGGACCGTGGTCAAGGTGACGGCCGAGGAGGGTGCCACCGTCGAGCAGGGCGACCCTGTCATCGTGATCGAGGCGATGAAGATGGAGCAGCCGATCAACGCCCACAAGACGGGCACCATCACCGGGCTGTCCGCCGAGGTCGGCGCGACCCTGACCAACGGCGCCGTCATCTGCGAGATCAAGGACTGACGCTTCGGGGCCGGCCGTACCGGTCGGGGAAGGGGTCGTGTCAGGCGTCCCCGAACCACTGTCGGGCCAGGTCCTGCTCGTACCGGAGGATCTCGCCGACCGTGTCGGCGACCCGCGCCGCGCGTCGGTGTGGCACCACCGCGACGCCGTCGGCGTCGCCGCACACGATGTCGCCGGGTGAGCAGACCACGCCCCCGCAGGCCGCTGGTAGCCCGACCTCACCCGGCCCGTTCTTGTAGGGGCCCGCCGGCGTGCTGGCTCGGGCGAACACGGGAAGACCGACCGCCTCGATCTCGTCGACATCGCGCACGGCACCGTCGACGACGATGCCGGCGATACCGAGGTTGCGCGCTCTCGCGGCCATCAGCCCGCCGAGAAGGGCCCTGGTGGTGTCGCCTTGCCCGTTGACGATGAGGACGTCACCGGGCCGGGCGACGTCGAACGCCCGGTACACAGCCAGGTTGTCCCCGGCTCTGGTGTACACCGGCAGGGCGGGGCCCGCACAGGCAGCCCCACGCCACACTCCGCAGATCACGCCGTCGAGCGTCCAGAGCCTCTCCATCGCGTCGCTGACCGTCGCCACGGGCACCTGACGGAACCGCCCCACCAGAGAGTCCGGCGGACGGTCGTGCACCCGTTCCACCAGGACGGGCGAGGCCGACGACCTCGTGGTCATCGCGAACCGGTCCTCGAGACGTTGCGGGCACGTTCACCGCTGCGGCGCTGACGGTCCTGTCGTGCGCCGGTCCTCGCGCTGCGTGGCCCCGACGCGTGCTCGGGAGACGTGGAGTGCTTCACGTGCAAGCGGCTGGCGGCCACGGCGGCGCCTGGGTCGCGGTCGAGGATGGCACGCAGCAGCGGCACGTGGTGCGGCCGCAGGTCGTGGTCCTGCAGGCTGCCCGACTCGTGCAGCACGTGCCAGCACCGCAGCGTCAGGTTGAGCAGCTTGGTCGTACCGTCGGCGATGAACGGGTTCATCGAGGCCTCACCCACCGCCTCGTGGACGCGACGGTGCAGGTCGAGCACGGCGGTCGCGTCGTGCGGAGGCGCCTCCAGCCTGTCGAGCAGCGCCTCGAGCTCGCGCCGGTGAGCGTCGGAGGCCCGCGTGGCGGCGTAGAACGCCGCGGTCTCCTCGAGCGGCGTGCGGATCTCCCAGAGGTGCTGGATGTCGCTGTGGCGCACCTGCTCCGCGATGGTCACCCGGCGCGGGTAGATCCGGACGAGCCCCTCCTGCGCGAGCCGTTGGATCGCCCGGCGAACCGGTGTCACACCGAGGCCGAGGTCGGACGCGAGGGCGTCCTCGCTCAACGGCTCGCCGGGCCGGATCTCGAGCGTGATGAGCCGCCGCAGCAGGTCCTGGTACGCGCGCTCGCCCAGCGCCAGGTCGGATCCCCCGTTGGCCGTCATTCGCACCTCCGTCCGGACCTGCCACGGTCGGTGTGATTCTTGACACACACATCCTAGTCTGAGGAGACTGAAGTTTCACCATCAGCCTGGTCGAGGAGCGTGGGCCTGTGCAGCTGCTGTCCTTCCATGCAAGCGACGGCGTCCGCCTCGGCGTGCGCACCGACGACGGGGTGGTCGACGTCCGTCGGGCCGCCGAGGCTGCGGCCGTCCCCGCACCGTCATCCGTGCGCGAGGCCATCGCCGGAGGGGCACCCGCGATCGAGCAGCTCGAGCGGCTGGTCAGCCAGGGCGCGACCGACCCGATGGCGGAGTCTGGGCTAAGGTTCGCTCCCGCCGTCACCGACCCCGCCAAGATCATCTGCGTCGGGGCGAACTACCGCAGACACGCCGCGGAAGCGGGGATCCCGATCCCCGAGGTGCCGATCTACTTCCCCAAGTACCACAACAGCCTGTCGGCGCACCGCGACGACGTGGCGCTGCCGTCCATCACCCAACGGGCCGACTACGAGGTGGAGCTGGTCGCCGTCATCGGGGAGCAGACCCGCAACGTCGATGTGAGCCGGGCGCTGAGCCGTGTGTTCGGGTACGCCACCGGCAACGACCTTTCCGCCCGCGAGCTGCAGAACCGCAGCAGCCAGTGGATGTACGGCAAGGCGATCGACGGGTTCGCTCCCCTCGGTCCCTACGTCGTGACCTCCGACGAGGTTCCCGACCCGCAGGCGCTGGAGCTCGGGTGCTGGGTCAACGGCGAGGTGCGGCAGAGCTCCAACACCAGGGACATGATCTTCACCGTCGCCGAGCTCGTCGCCGACCTGTCCAAGATCATGACGCTCCAGCCCGGCGACGTGATCTACACGGGTACGCCGGAGGGCGTCGCGCTCGGTATGACCGAGCCCAAGTGGCTCCAAGTGGGGGACGAAGTCGTGTGCGAGGTGCAGGGGCTCGGTCGCCTGGCCACCTACCTCGTCGCCGACAAGGACACCGGATGAGGTGACCTCCAGTGGAACCGTCGATACTCTCGCTCATTCCACCCGTGGTCACGATCGCGCTCGCGATCGTCACCAAGCGCATCTTCATCGCGCTCGGCACGGGCATCGTCCTCGGCGCACTGCTGTACAGCCAGTGGGACGTCGCCGCGGCGGCGACCTTCATCGGCGAGATCGCCGCGGGTCTGGTCTACGCCGAGGGTGAGATCACCGAGGAGATGTACATCTCCGCGTTCGTACTGCTGCTCGGTGTGCTCACCGCATTCATCTACGTCTCGGGTGGGCTCAAGGCCTTCGCAGACTGGGCGATCCGAAGAGTGCGGACGAGGTTCCAGGCACACCTGGTGCCGATCGTCCTTGGCATCATCATCTTCTTCGACGACGCGTTCAGCTGCCTGGTGGGTGGCAACGTCAGCCGCGCGATCACCGACCGGCACCGCGTCTCGCGCGCGAAGCTGTCGTACCTGGTCGACTCCACCGCCGCGCCGGTCATCATCCTCACACCCATCTCGGGATGGGCGGCGTTCATCGCGACCACGATGGCGGGCATCTTCACTGCGAACCAGATCACCGAGTACAACGGGTACGAAGCGTTCCTGCTGAGCATCCCCACCAACTACTACGCGATCACCGCACTGGTGTTCGTGTTCGTCGTGGCCTTCTTCGGCCTCAGCTTCGGGCCCATGCGTCGCCACGACGAGCTCGCCACGGAGAAGGGCGTGCTCTTCGACGACTCGCACGGCTCGATCCCGGGCGAGACCGGCCACAACCTGCCGACGGGCGGCAACGGGCGCGTGGGCGACCTGCTGATCCCGGTGCTGACCCTGATCGGGATCACGGTGGCGGGGGCGGCATGGCTCGGCATCGCCAACACCGACGGACCGCTCACCGTGATGGGCGTCCTCGAGAACGCCGAGGTCATCAAGGCGCTGTTCTACGGCGGCCTGGCCGCGTGCGTGGTGGCCGCCGTCCTGCTGCTGACGCGGCGCACCTCGCTGTCGTTGATGGGAAGGGCGACCCTGTCCGGGCTCAGGTCCATGCTCACCGCCGTGGCCGTGGTGTTCCTGGCGTGGATGACAGCCGAGATCATCTCCGAGCTGGGCATTGGCGAGTACGTCGCCGGCCTGATCGACGGGGTACTGACGTTCTCGCTGCTGCCGGTGCTGCTTTTCCTGGCCGCGTCGTTCATCTCCTTCTCCATGGGCAGCACGTTCGGCACGTTCGGGCTGCTGCTCCCCATCTCAGCCGAGATGGTGGCGGCGGTGGACATCGGACTACTGATCCCGGCGTTCGGGGCGGTACTCGCCGGCGCGATCTTCGGCGACCACACCTCCCCGCTGTCCGACACCACGATCCTGTCCTCCATCGGGTCGGGCATCCACCTGATGGACCACGTCACCACCCAGCTGCCGTACGCCTTCGTGTGCAGCGGTGCGTCGGTGGTCGGCTATCTCGTGCTGGGCTTCACACGCAGCTCGCTTGTCGGCCTCCTGGCCACACTTGCCGCGCTCGCGGTCGCGTCCTTCGTCCTGATCCGGAGGTACTCCACCGACGTCACGGGCGCACCACCGACCGACGTCGCGGCGGTTGGTACCAGCCCGGGGACGCCGGTGGGTCGGGAGCACTGATCGCTGGGTCGGGTGCGGGTCTGGCCCGCCAGCCGGGGGCCTGTTTGGCGTCGCTGCAGGCCTCGCACAGGCCTCCGCCCCTGGCCGCGGTGGACCGCGGTGCCGTCCGGGGCCTGCGCCACCGGCCGGCGGGCCAGGTCGGCCCGGATCGGGCCGTAGCCGTCCAGGTGCGCGGCAGCACCCGCGCCCAGCACCGGGCCGTCTCGAACATGTGTTCGATCAGAGTCGACCCGCCCTGGCGCGCGCAAGGGCGGTTCGACCAGGTGAGCCTCACGTGCGGCCGCGGCCAACACCACGGACACGACGGCTCTGCGCCGCGTGAGACGACCCCGGGCGTGCGCCGGCGTACCCGATAAGGTGCGCACGAGCCCACATGACCGCGCAACCAACCCGGTGGAGGCCCGTCCGTGTTCAGCAAGGTGCTCGTCGCCAACCGGGGCGAGATCGCCATCCGCGCGTTCCGCGCGGCCTACGAGCTCGGCGCGCGCACCGTCGCCGTCTTCCCGCACGAGGACCGCGGCTCCGAACACCGGCTGAAGGCCGACGAGGCCTACGAGATCGGCGAGCGCGGTCACCCCGTGCGGGCCTATCTCGACCCCGAGCGCATCGTCGCGACCGCCGTCGCGGCGGGGGCCGACGCGATCTACCCCGGCTACGGGTTCCTGTCCGAGAACCCCGCGCTGGCCGAGGCGTGCGCCGAGAACGGCATCACGTTCATCGGCCCGCCGTCCGACGTCCTCACGCTCACCGGCAACAAGGCCTCGGCGGTGGCCGCTGCGCGGGACGCGGGCGTGCCCGTGCTCGCCAGCGTCGCGCCCTCCGCCGACGTCGACGAGATTCTCGCCGGCGCCGACGGCGTCGAGCTCCCCGTCTTCGTCAAGGCGGTGGCCGGCGGCGGCGGCCGCGGCATGCGCCGGGTCGACGACCCGGCCGACCTGCGCGCGGCCGTGGAGGCGGCCATGCGCGAGGCCGAGGGCGCCTTCGGCGACCCCACCGTGTTCCTCGAGCAGGCGGTGATCGACCCCCGGCACATCGAGGTGCAGATCCTCGCCGATGCAGAGGGCGAGGTCCTCCACCTGTTCGAGCGGGACTGCTCGGTGCAGCGGCGCCACCAGAAGGTCGTCGAGATCGCTCCCGCGCCGAACCTCGACCCCGACCTGCGGGAGCGGATCTGCGCCGACGCGGTCAGGTTCGCCCGTCAGATCGGTTACCGCAACGCCGGCACCGTGGAGTTCCTGGTCGACAGCCAGGGCCGGCACGTGTTCATCGAGATGAACCCCCGCATCCAGGTCGAGCACACGGTGACCGAGGAGGTCACCGACGTCGACCTGGTGCGCTCGCAGATGCGCATCGCCGGCGGCGAGACCCTGCAACAGCTCGGGCTGCGCCAGGAGGACATGTACATCCGCGGCACCGCGATGCAGTGCCGCATCACCACCGAGGACCCGGCCAACGGCTTCCGGCCCGACACCGGCCGGATCACGACGTACCGCTCCCCCGGCGGCGCCGGCGTGCGGCTCGACGGCGGCACCGCCTACACCGGCGCCGAGATCAGCGCGCACTTCGACTCTATGCTGTCCAAGCTCACCTGCCGTGGGCGCACGTTCGACATCGCCGCCGGGCGCGCGCGTCGGGCGCTTGCGGAGTTCCGCATTCGCGGGGTCTCCACCAACATCCCGTTCCTGCAGGCGCTGCTCGACGAGCCCGACTTCCAGGCCGGTCGGCTGACCACCGGCTTCATCGAGCAGCATCCGCACGTGCTGACCGCGCGGTCCTCGGCCGACCGGGGCACCAAGCTGCTGAGCTACCTCGCCGACGTCACCGTCAACCGCCCGTACGGCGAGGTGCCGGCGGCGATGGACCCGACCGACAAGCTGCCTCGCGCCGACCTCTCCCGGCCGGCCCCGGACGGTTCGCGTCAGCTGCTGCGCGCCCAGGGCCCCGAGCGGTTCGCAGCCACCCTGCGCGAGCAGAGCCGCGTCGGCGTCACCGACACCACGTTCCGCGACGCGCACCAGTCGCTGCTCGCCACCCGGGTGCGCACCACCGACCTGCTCGGGGTGGCCGGCCACGTGGCACGACTGACCCCGGAGCTGCTGAGCGTCGAGGCATGGGGCGGCGCGACCTATGACGTGGCCCTGCGCTTCCTCGGCGAGGACCCGTGGGAACGCCTGGCCGCGCTGCGCGAGGCGATGCCCAACCTGTGCCTGCAGATGCTGCTGCGCGGCCGCAACACGGTCGGCTACACGCCCTACCCCACCGACGTGACGCACGCCTTCGTGGAGGAGGCGGCCGCGACCGGCATCGACATCTTCCGCGTCTTCGACGCGCTCAACGACGTCGACCAGATGCGGCCGGCGATCGAGGCGGTGCGCGAGACCGGCAGTGCGGTCGCCGAGGTGGCGCTGTGCTACACCGGCGACCTCTCCAGCCCCGACGAGCGGCTCTACACCCTCGACTACTACCTGCGGCTGGCCGAGCGCATCGTCGAGGCCGGCGCGCACGTGCTCGCGATCAAGGACATGGCCGGGCTGCTGCGCGCCCCGGCGGCCCGCACCCTGGTGACGGCGCTGCGCGAGCGGTTCGACCTGCCCGTGCACCTGCACACCCACGACACCGCCGGCGGCCAGCTCGCGACCCTGCTGGCCGCGGTCGACGCCGGCGTGGACGCGGTCGACGGCGCCAGCGCGTCCATGGCCGGCACGACCAGCCAGCCGCCGCTGTCGGCGCTGGTGGCCGCCACCGACCACGGGCCGCGCGAGACCGGGCTGGACCTGCAGGCGCTGTTCGACCTCGAGCCGTACTGGGAGGCGGTGCGTCGCATCTACGCGCCGTTCGAGTCCGGCCTGCCCTCACCCACCGGCCGGGTCTACCGGCACGAGATCCCCGGCGGCCAGCTGTCCAACCTTCGCCAGCAGGCGATCGCACTCGGGCTCGGCGAGAAGTTCGAGCAGATCGAGGACACGTACGCCGCAGCCAATGACATCCTCGGTAATATCGTCAAGGTGACGCCATCGAGCAAGGTCGTCGGGGACCTGGCGCTGCATCTGGTGGCGGTCGGCGCCGACCCGCAGGAGTTCGCCTCCGAGCCGCGCAAGTTCGACGTGCCCGACTCGGTCGTGGGGTTTCTGTTCGGCGAGCTGGGCGATCCGCCCGGCGGCTGGCCCGAGCCCTTCCGCTCCCGAGCACTGGAGGGCCGGCAGCGGCCGCAGCGCACCGAGTCACTCACCGACGAGCAGCGTCAGGGCCTGTCCACCGACCGGCGGGCCACGCTCAACGAGCTGCTCTTCCCCGGGCCGACCCGTGACTTCCTCGACGCCCGCGAGCGCTACAGCGACCTGTCCGTGCTGCCCACCCGCGACTTCCTCTACGGGCTGCAGCCCGGCGACGAGCACGCGGTCGAGCTCGAGG
>JALZDI010000246.1 GCA_030862655.1 Actinomycetota bacterium
GTGCTCGACACCACGTCGTTGTGGAACCGGCGGGCCAGCTCCACCTTGCGGCAGGCGTTGCCCAGCTCGGCCAGCAGCTCGCGGGCGGCCGCGTCCTCCTGCAGCCGCGCGACCTCGCCCTCGTCGCCGAGGGCCGCGACCAGCGCCCGGCTCAGGTCCGACTCCGCCAGCTCGCGGTCGGGCCGGTCGCTCGCGCGCGCCTGGTGGGCCGCGTCGAGCAGCAGCAGCGAGCGGGCCGGGTCGAGCATCCCGGTGGCGGCGAGCTCGAGCGTGACACCGGAGCGATGCATCAGCTGCGCCTCCAGCTCGGCGCGGGCGCCGCGGACCCGGTGGTGCAGCCGGTCCACGCGGCCCGCCGTCCAGGACAGCAGTACGCCGGCCGCGACCAGCAGTGCGACCGCCACCACCAGCCACTCCATCAGCGTTCCTCTCCCACGACGCCCGCACCGGCGCGCACCGTCTCGTACACCCGCACGATGTCGCGGCTCAGCACCGACCAGTCGTAGCGGCGTACGGCGACCGAGGCGGCCTTGCGCAGCATCCCGCGGCGCACCTCGTCGTCGAGCAGGTCGAGCGCGGCGGACGCCAGCGCGTCTGCGTCGCCGACCGGGAACAGGGTGCCGAGCCGCCCGCCCTCGAGCACGCTGCGGAACGCCGGCAGGTCGCTGGCCACCACGGGGGCCCCGGCGGCCATCGCCTCGACCAGGATGATGCCGAAGCTCTCACCGCCGAGGTTGGGCGCGACATAGAGGTCGGCCGAGGCGAGCAGCTCGCCGCGGGTGGCCTCGTCGACCAGGCCGAGGAACGTCACGTCGTCGCGGTGTTCGCGCGGCACGCTCTGCCGGACCGCGTCGACGTCGCCGCGACCGGCGACGTACAGGTGCGCGCCAGGACGGGCCCGGGCGATGGCCGGGAACGCCCGCAGCAGCGTGCCCAGCCCCTTGCGCGGCTCGTCGAGTCGGCCGAGGAACACCAGCGTGCCTCCCGGGCTGTGCCACCGGGGCGAGCGGGGCGCGCTGCCGAAGCGCTCGACGTACAGGCCGTTGGGGATGATCACCGGCTCCCCGCCGAAGTGCTGCACCAGCGTGGACCGGGCGTGCTCGGACACCGCGATGCGGGCCGAGATCTTCTCCAGCGACGGCCGCAGGATCGCCTCGGCGGCCAGCATCGCCCGCGACCGGCCGGTCGAGGAGTGGAACGTGCCCACGATCGGCCCGCGGGCGG
Source organism: Actinomycetota bacterium (assembly GCA_030862655.1). Next base: position 1,225 of record JALZDI010000246.1, read on the forward strand.
CGAACAGCGCGAGCAGGGACACGCTGGGCACGGCGGGCTCGTGGATGTGCAGGACGTCGAACCGGCCCTCGCCGAGCCACCGCCGCACCCGCGTGTTCGACAGTGGGCCGAAGGCCAGCCGGGCCACCGAGCCGTTGTAGGGCACCGGCACGGCCCGGCCCGCGGGGAGGACGTAGTCGGGCAGCCGTGCGTCGTCGTCGGCGGGGGCCAGCACCGACACGATGTGCCCCTGCGCGAGCAGGGCCTCGGCGAGGTCGCGCACGTGGTTCTGCACCCCGCCGGGCACGTCCAGCGAGTACGGACAGACCAGACCCACCCTCATCGCGGGTCCAGATCGTCGACGAAGACCGTCTGCAGCATGTGCCAGTCCTGCGGGTGCGCGCGGATGCCCCGGGTGAACGCGTCCGCCACCCGCTGGGTCATCGCCCGGATGCCCTCGCGCCCGGCGACGTGCTCGACCGGCGGGTGGATGGTGATGTGCAGCCGTGGTCCCTCGTAGGCCAGCGTGGCCGGCACCAGTGCCGCGCCGGTGGTGCGCGCGACCATCGCCGGTCCGCCGGGCAGCCGCGCGGGCGCGCCCAGCAGCCGCACCTGCAGCCCGGTCGCGGTCAGGTCGCGGTCGGCCACCAGGCAGATCAGCCGGCCGCCGCGGGCCCGGTCGCACAGGGTCCGCAGCGGCGACGCCTCGCCGCCGGTCAGTGGCAGCACCTCCATGCCCAGCCGCTCGCGGTAGGCGACGAACCGCTGGAACAGCCGTTCCGGCTCCAGTCGCTCGGCGACCGTGGTCAGTGGCATCCCGGTCAGGCAGGCCCAGGCGCCGGCCAGGTCCCAGTTCGCCAGGTGCGGCAGCGGGACCACGACCCCCCGGCCCTCGGCGTACGCGTCGCGCAGCAGGTGCTCGTCGTGCACCACGATGCGCTCCAGCACCTGCGCACGCGACCAGACCGGCAGCCGGAACGCCTCGCACCAGTAGCGCAGGTAGGACCGCACCGCCGCGCGGGTGAGCGTGTCGAGCTCGGCGTCGCCGGCCTCCGGCCGGGCACGGCGCAGGTTGGCCCGCAGCCGCTGGACCCCCCGGCCGCCGCGGCGCCAGATCTGGTCGCCGACCCGGGCGAAGGCCGCCTGGGCGACCGGCTCGGGCAGTCGGCGGGTCAGCGCCCAGCCCAGCCCGTAGGCGGCGTCGACCGCGGCGTTGCTCATGCGCTGAGCGCCTGGCGTCGTACGCCGACGACCCGCTGGACGACGGTGACCGTGCTCGCCGCCGCGAGCAGCACGAGCGCGGCGACCAGCAGCGGGCGGAAGCCGAGCACGTCGGCGAAGAAGGTGGCGACGAGGATCAGCACCAACCGGTCGGCGCGCTCCGCGACCCCGCCGCGGGCCTGCATCCCGAGGCTCTCGGCCTTGGCGCGCGCGTACGACGTGAGGTTGCCCATCACCAGGCAGTACAGCGCGAGCCCGGCCAGCCACAGCGTCTCCCCGCCGCCGGCGAACCACAGCACCAGGCCCGCGAACACGGCCGCGTCGCCGATGCGGTCGAGCGTGGAGTCCAGGAACGCGCCCCACGGCGAGGTGCGGCCCGAGAGCCGGGCCATGTGCCCGTCGACCAGGTCGGAGAACACGAACGCGGTGACGACCAGGACCCCGACGGCGAGCTGGCCGCGCGGGAAGAACACCAGCGCCCCGGCCGCGACCCCGAGCGTGCCGGCGAACGTCACCGCGTCCGGGGTGACCCCCAGCCGCAGCAGCAGCCGGGCGACCGGCGTGATCAGCCGCGTCCAGAAGGCGCGGAAACGCTCGAGCATGGATGAACGGGCCTCCTGGCCGGGGTACGGGTCGGCCCGATGCTATCGACGGCGCCCTCTGACCCTTGTGCCCTGGCCTCGGGCAGGTGAAAGGTGGGGACACACGCCCGCCCGCGGGCGCCCACCGCGCAGGAGGCAGCAGATGGCAGACAAGACCCACTCCCTCTCCGGAGCCGCCGGAGATGCGCCCACGGCCGACCGGCCCGATGTCGTCCGAAACGTCGTGCTGGTCGGCCCTTCCGGATCCGGCAAGACGATGCTGGTCGAGAGCCTCCTGGTCGCCACCGGCGTGCTCACCCGGCCCGGCACGATCGCCGACGGCACCACCGTGTGCGACTTCGAGGAGGTCGAGCACCGGCAGGAGCGCTCGGCCGGCCTGGCCGTGGCGCCGCTGGCGCACGAGGGCGTGAAGGTCAACCTGCTCGACACCCCCGGCTACGCCGACTACGTGGGTGAGCTGCGCGCCGGTCTGCGCGCCGCCGACTGCGCGCTGTTCGTGGTCGCCGCCAACGAGGGCATCGACGCGGCCACCCGCGCGCTGTGGCAGGAGTGCGCGTCGGTCGGCATGCCCCGCGCCGTGGTCATCACCAAGCTCGACCATCCGCGCGCCGACTACGCCGGCGTCGTCGAGCAGGCGCAGCAGGCGTTCGGCGACCGCGTGCTGCCGCTGTACCTGCCGCTCGGCGAGGGCACCCTGGCCGGGATGCTGTCGCAGAACATCGCCACCTACGAAGGACGGCAGCCGAGCGTGCGCCGGCCCGACGACAACGAGTCGCTGGAGATCGAGGCGGCCCGCGGACCCCTGATCGAGGGCATCATCGAGGAGTCCGAGGACGAGACG
>JALZDI010000045.1 GCA_030862655.1 Actinomycetota bacterium
CGCCGACCGCGACACGTTCATCTGCGGCCCCGGCCCGTTCATGGACACCGCCGGTGAGGTGCTGCGCGGGCTCGGTGTGCCGCGCAGCCGCATCCACATCGAGCGCTTCGTGTCCCTGCACGAGGATCCCGGCGCACCGGCCGCGGCCACCGACGTCGACGAGGCGCCGGTCGAGGGACCGCCCGGCGGGACGGCCACGGTCGAGGTCGACCTCGACGGCGAGCGGCACGAGCTCGCCTGGCCGGTCGGCACCACCCTGCTCGACCTGATGCTCGACAACGGCCTCGACGCGCCGTACTCCTGCAAGCAGGGGCAGTGCAGCGCGTGCACGTGCCGGCTGCAGAAGGGCGAGGTCGACCTCCGCCACAACGAGGTCCTGGACGACGACGACCTGGCCGAGGGCTATACGCTCGCCTGCCAGTCGATGCCGATCTCGGAGTCGGTCTCCATCACCTATGACTGACCCGCGTTGCCCGAGCCCGCCCCTGCGTGGAGGTGCTGAACGTGCCCATTGACCCCGGCGTCGCGATCGGCGCCGACCTGCCCGAGCAGCCGTTCTCCTGGAACGCCAGCGACGTGCTGCTCTACCACCTCGCGCTCGGTGCGGGCCAGGACCCGACCGACGAGGCGGAGCTGCGGTACGCCTCGGAGAAGGGGCTGCAGGTGCTGCCGACCTTCGCCCTGGTAGCGCCCACCTCCCACGTCTACGAACCACCGTCGGTGTCGTTCCCCGGCGTCGACATCGACCTGGCGAAGGTGCTGCACGGCGGACAGGAGCTCGTCGTACACCGCCCGCTGCCCACCGAGGGCAAGGCGACGCTGCGCTCGAGGATCGCCGACGTGTACGACAAGGGCTCGGCCGCGGTGGTCATCCAGGAGAGCGAGGCGGTGGACGAGACCGGCCAGCCGCTGTACACCACTCGGTCGTCGATCTTCGCCCGCGGCGAGGGTGGCTTCGGCGGCGAGCGCGGGCCGTCCGCCAGGGTCGAGGCGCCCGAGCGCGAGGCCGATGTGGAGGTGCTGTCACCGACCCTGCCGCAGCAGGCCCTGTGGTACCGGCTGTGCGGCGACCGCAACCCGCTGCACAGCGACCCCGAGTTCGCCGCCGCGGCCGGCTTCCCCAGACCGATCCTGCACGGCCTGTGCTCCTACGGCATGGTCTGCAAGGCGCTCGTCGACGCGCTGCTCGACGGCGACGCCTCCCGGGTGGCGAGGTTCTCCACGCGCTTCGCCGGCGTGGTGTTCCCGGGCGAGACGTTGCGCACGCGGGCGTGGCGGCGCGAGTCCGACTGGGTGGTCTCGACGACCGCGGTGGAGCGCGACGACGCGCCCGTCCTCGCCGACACGGTCCTCGCCGCCCGCTCGCCCCGCTCCGGAAACCCGGTGTAACCGCCTGTCCTCCCTCGTTCCCTCCGCGAATTCGGGGTGGGAACGGGGCACTCGGGGCGGGGAGGCGCCGATGTCGCGGCGCACGCCGGTCATCGGCCGCCGCGGGCCGCCCAGCTGCCACGGCCGAGCCGGTAGAGCACGTGCGGGCGGGCCGGATGGCCGACCGGCACCGACGGGTGCTCGAAGTCGCCGGCCTCGTCGCGCTGCATGCCCAGCCGCTCCATCACCCGCCAGGACCGCACGTTGCCGACCGCGGTGAACGACACGATCTCGGCGAGCCCCACGACCTCGAACCCGTAGCGCAGCGCTGCCCGGCCGCCCTCGGTCGCGAACCCCTGCCCCCAGTGGTCACCCGCGAGCCGCCAGCCGACCTCGACCGCGGGCGTGAAGGGCGCGTCGAACGTGGCCGGCCACAGCCCGACGTAGCCGACGAAGCAGCCGTGGTCCCGGCGCTCGACCGCCCACAGGCCGTAGCCGAGGTCACGCCAGCACACCTCGATGCGGTCGACCATGTCGTGGCTGTCGTCACGGGTGACCGGTCCGACGAGGTGCTCGACCACCCGCGGGTCCGCGTTCATGTCGGCGAACGCATCACGGTCGCCCCCGCGCCAGGCGCGCAACACCAGCCGGGACGTCCGGACCAGCGGCGCCTCGCCCACATCAGCCATGGGTGGGATGATCCACCCCATGGCCGAGCCCACGTACGTCGAGGTCACGGGCAACGGTGCCGCGACCGTCACCCCCGACCGCCTGCGCGTGCACCTGGCCGCCGAGTCCCGCGCCGCCTCGGTCGCCGAGGCGTTCGAGGGGGCCGACACGGCTCTGCGGGCCATGCTGGCGGCGCTGCGCCGGCACGGGGCGACCGACGAGGACCTGCGTTCGACCGCCATCGAGGTCTATCCCCGCAACGACCGGCGAGAGGCTCGGGGGCAACGCGGCTTCCAAGCCTCGATGGGGGTCGAGGCCCAGCTGCGCGACCTGAGCACCGCGGGCGCGGCGCTGTCGGCGGCGCTCGAGGCCGGTGGTGACGCGAGCCGTGTGCACGGAGTCTCGCTGGCGACGTCGACGACCGAGGAGGCCCTGACCGAGGCGCGGGAGGAGGCGTGGGCGAACGCCGCCGCCAAGGCACAGCAGTACGCCGAGCTCGCAGGACGCCCCCTCGGTGTGGTGCTCTCGGTGAGCGAGCTCAGCAGCCGCGGCGGGTGGCCGGTCGAGGCATCGGGCGGCCAGGCGGTGGCGTTCTCGGCGGCCGCGGTCGAGCCCGGCTCGAGCAGGCTGCACGCGGCGGTCGCGGTGCGCTGGGAGCTCGTGTGACCGCGGCAGCGGATCCGCGGCACCTGCTCGGTGCGGACCCCGGACTGTGCTGGAGCTGCCGGCACAGCAAGGTCAACCAGACCCGACGCGGCACGGCGTACATCCGCTGCACGCGCGCCGCCTGGGACGACCGGCTCACCCGCTACCCGCGGCTGCCGGTGCTCTCCTGCGTGGGCTACCAGCCGTCCCTGGAGCGGTGACCTGCGCTGGTGTACCGGGGGCAGAGGGACGACCGTGGGGGGAGAGCAGCACACACGGTCGGCCGCGGCCTCGGCCCTTCCGCCGGGCGCTGACACGGCGGCGACCACGTGGCCGAGGCAACGGACGATAGCTCGTGCTCCAGCACCGAAGATGCTCGGTTGCCTCTGCACCACTGCTGCCGCCTCGGCGCGAGGGGGCGCCTCAGTCGCTGCGGCCGAGGACCAGGCCGCTCGTGGGCACGCCCGTGCCGGCGGTGACCAGCACGTGCCGCACGTCGTCGACCTGGTTGACCGAGGCGCCGCGCACCTGGCGCACGCCTTCGGCGATGCCGTTCATCCCGTGGATGTAGGCCTCCCCGAGCTGGCCGCCGTGCGTGTTCACCGGCAACCGGCCACCGAGCTCGATCCCGCCGTCGGCGATGAAGTGCCGTGCCTCGCCACGGTCGCAGAATCCCAGCTCCTCGAGCTGCACCAGCACGAACGGCGTGAAGTGGTCGTAGAGCACCGCGGTCTGCACGTCGCCCGGGCGCAGCCCCGCCTGCGACCAGAGCTGCCGGCCCACGAGCCCCATCTCCGGCAGCCCGGTGAGGTCGTCGCGGTAGTAGCTGGTCATCGTGAACTGGTCGGGCCCGCTCCCCTGCGCCGCGGCCAGCACCACCGCCGGCGGATGCGCCAGGTCCCGGGCGCGGTCGAGGCCGGTCACCACCAGCGCTACGCCGCCGTCACTCTCCTGGCAGCAGTCGAGCAGGTGCAGCGGCTCGGTGACCCAGCGCGAGGACTGGTGGTCCTCCAGCGTGATCGGCCGTCCGTAGAACCAGGCGTTCGGGTTGGTCGCGGCGTGCCTGCGGTCGGCCACCGCCACCTTGCCGAAGTCCTCGCTGGTCGCGCCTGTCTCGTGCATGTAGCGGCGCGCGAACATCGCCACGCTGGCACCCGGCGTACCGAGGCCGAACGGGTACGACCAGGCGTTGTCCAGACCCGACGAGGTCGGCTGGGTCAGCACGGCCTGCGAGACCTGGCCGAAGCGCTGTCCCGACCGTTCGTTGAACGCCCGGTAGCAGACCACGACGTCGGCGACGCCGGTGGTGACGGCCATCGCCGCCTGCTGCACGGTCGCGCACGCCGCGCCCCCGCCGTACGCGATGCGGCTGAAGAACCGCAGCTCGGGTACGCCGAGCTCGCGCGCCACCGCGGTCTCCGCGTTGGCGTCCATGGTGAAGGTGACCATGCCGTCCACGTCGGACGGCCGAAGGCCCGCGTCGTCGAGCGCCGCGCGCACGCACTCGGCCGCGAGCTGCAGCTCGCTGCGCCCGGACGCCTTGGAGAACTCGGTGGCGCCGACGCCGACGACGGCGCTGCGTCCGGAGAGCCCGTCCGTGTGCGCGCTCAACGTGCCTCCTCGGCCGGCAGCTCGACCCGCACCGTGGCCACCACGTGGTCACCGATGTCGGTCGTTCCCGTCACCTTGACGATATGCTGGGCCCGGTCGGCGCCGTCGGTCGCCACCTCGGTCACCGCGCCGGTGAGCTCGAGCGTGCTGTACGGATAGCACGGTGCGCCGAGGCGCACCGACACCTCGCGCACCAGCGCCTGCGGCCCGGCCCAGTCGGTGACGTAGCGCTGCACCAGGCCGGTGCTGGTGAGGATGTTGAGAAAGATGTCCTTCGACCCGCGGCTCTGCGCCAGGTCACGGTCGTGGTGAACGTCCTGGAAGTCGCGCGTGGCCAGGGCGGTGCTGACCACGAACGTCGGTGTCACCGGGATGGAGAGCCCCTCGAGCCGGTCGCCCACGCGCACCTCGGCGGCGGTTCTCGTCGGCTGCAACAGGTCCGCGCTCATCGGCCGCCCCCGTCCTCCGGCCCGGCCGGCGTCCAGGCCGGCAGGGTCAGGCCGTCGTCGATCCGGTCCATCCGTGAACGGACCCGCCGGCCGATGGCGACGTCGGCGGGGTCGACGTCGTGCAGCTCGCCGAGCATCCGGACACCCTCGTCGAGCTCCACCAGCACGACCACCAGCGGGAGTCGCTTGCCCGGCACCGGCGGGTGGTGGTGCACCACGAAGCTGTAGACCGTGCCGCCGCCGCTCGCGACCACGTGCCCGCGTCGCGTCGAGCCGCAGCGGGTGCACAGCGGCCCCGGGGGATGCCGCAGCGCCCCGCAGTCCTCGCAGCGCTGGATGCGTAGCTCGCCGGCACGGGTGCCCTCCCAGAAGAAGGCGGTGTCGCGGTTGACCGCCGGGCGCAGCACGAGCTCGGTGCCCGGCTCGCTCGGCTCCTCCGCCTCCGCCGGCTGCTCCGTGCCTGCGTCCGGACGCGCCTTCGGCTTGAACTTCAGCACCGTGAAGCGCATCTGCCCGACCGCCTCGTCGCCGACCCACCAGGTCGACACCGTGGTGACGAACCAGCCTTCTCCGAGACCCGTCGTCTTCGGCCCGATCACCTCCTCCAGCCGGGTGGTGACCTCGAGGTGCTCACCCATCCGCAGGTAGCGGTGGTAGGTCTGCGCGGAGTCGGTGGCGACGACCGAGGTGAACCCCTCGTCGTCGAGCACCCGCATCATCTGACGCAGCGGGTCGCCGGCCTGGACGCCAGGGTCGGGTCGCAGGCCCGGCATCGTCCAGACCTGGATCATCGCCGGCGGCGCGACCAACCCCTGGTGCACCGACGCCTCGGCCGCCTTGCGGTCGACGTACACCGGGTTGCGGTCGTCGAGCGCCTCCACCCAGTTGTGCACCATCGCCTCGTTGACCGGGTCCCGGGCCGCGCGCCGCGCGCTGTCACCCTCCGCGGCGATCTGCGCGGCCGCCGCCTGGATCCGCTCGCCCGCGCTCACCGGGGCACCCTCGGCAGTCCCAGGCCCATCTGCGCGATCAGCTCACGCTGGATCTCGTTCACCCCGCCGCCGAAGGTCAGCACCAGGTTGCGCCTCGCCTGCACGTCCAGCCAGCGCAGCAGCGCCGCCGTGTCGGGGTCACCGGGGTCACCGTGCACGCCGACGACCTCCTCGAGCAGCCGGCCCACGCGCTGCACGTGTTCGGAGGCGAAAACCTTGGTGGCCGAGGCGTCGGCCACCTGCACCGGCCCGGCCGCGGCCGAGGCGGCGACCTGCCAGTTGAGGGTCTCGTTGACGGTCAGACAGGCCTGCGCCTCCGCGAGCACCCGACGTACGGCGGGCTGCTCCAGGAGCGGGGTGCCGTCGGCCGCCTGCCGCCGCTCGGCCCACCGGGCCACCCGGTGCAGCAGGCCGGCGAGCCTGCCGGCGGGCCCGAGCATCACCCGTTCGTGGTTGAGCTGGGTGGTGATCATCCTCCAGCCGGCGTTCTCCTCCCCGACCAGCATCGACGCCGGCACCCGCACGTCGTCGAAGTAGGTGGCGTTGACGTGGTGCGCACCGTCGCAGGTGATGATCGGGCTCCAGCTGTAGCCCTCCGCCGAGGTGTCGACGATCAGGATGGAGATGCCTTTGTGCCGAGGCGCGTCGGGGTCGGTGCGCACCGCCAGCCAGATGTAGTCGGCGTCGTGCGCGCCGGTGGTGAAGGTCTTCTGCCCGTTGACGACGTAGTCGTCAACGTCGCGCACCGCCGTGGTGCGCAGCGAGGCCAGGTCGGTGCCGGCGTCGGGCTCGGTGTAGCCGATCGCGAAATGCACGTCGCCGGCGAGGATGCGCGGAAGGAACATCCTGCGCTGCTCCTCGGTGCCGTGCACCTGCAGCGTCGGGCCGACCGTCTGCAGGGTGACGTAGGGCAGGGGGACGTCAGCGCGCGACGCCTCGTTGACGAAGATCTGCTGCTCGACCTCACCGAAGCCGCGGCCGCCGTACTCGGTGGGCCAGCCGACACCCAGCCACCCGTCGCGGCCCATCCGGCGCACCACCTCGCGGTAGGTCTCGCCGTGCCGCTCGGTGAGCATGGCCTCCGCCTCCTCCGGCGACACCAGCGACTCGAAGTAGCCGCGGAGCTCGTCGCGCAGGCGCTGCTGCTGCTCGTCGAGCCCGACGAACATGCCGGTGGTGTCCGGCGGCGACTCCTGTCGGTGGTCGTCCAGCCGAAGCCGTTCGCCGAGCTCGTCGAGCGCGGCGACGGAGCCGCCCAGCTGGCGGGTGAGGTCCTTGGTCCAGCCGTAGCGCTGGTGCAGCGGGTAGCTCGCGTCGACCCCGGTGCCCCCGTGCAGGTGGTGGCAGGTCTGCAGGGCGTCCGGGGCGTGCGTGGTCGCCCAGTAGGCCGCGACCGCGAGCTCCTCGTCCGCGTCCAGGCCGTGGTGCAGCCGCCAGCAGGCTCGGCGCGTCGCCAGGTGCAGGGTCCGTGCGGCGACGTAGACGTCGGCGGCCTGTTCCGCGACGCCCTGGAACGACGCGAGCGGACGGCCGAACTGCTCGCGGGTGCGCACGTGCTCGGTGGTCAGCTCCAGGGCGCCGTCCAGCACGCCGTCGGCCACCGCGCACGACGCCGCCACGAACAGCCGGCGCAGATGCTCGGCCGCATCCGGCTCCTCGACCACGTCGTCGTGACCCACCTCCACCCCGTCGAGCACGACGGTCGCCTCCGCCCGCTGCGCCGAGCCGTAGCCGGGCCGCAGCGTCACGCCCGGAGCATCCGGCGCGACCACGGCGACGACCGCCGGGACGGCCTCGGCCACCTCGTCCGTGACCTGGTCGACGCCGGCGGACAGCACCAGCCGGTCCGCCAGCGCGGCGTGGGCGACACCGACGACACGTCCGTGCAGCCGCCAGCCCTGCTCGGTGCGCTGCGCACGCAGCGACCGGGCGCCGTCAGTGCGCGCGGCACAGGTGAGCACCGCGTCGCCGGTGCCGACACCCGCAAGCCACCGGTCCTGCTGTTTATCGTCACCGTGACGCGAGAGAAACAGTGCGGCGGCGAATGCGGCGGCCGCGGGCACCGGCGACACCTGCCGTCCGAGCTCACGCAGCACCAGCGTGGCCTCGAGCAGACCGAGACCCTCGCCGCCGAGGCGGGTCGGCAGCGTCAGCGACAGCATCCCGGCCTGGGCCAGCGACTTCCACGTGGTCTCGTCGTACGCCCGCGTGCTCGCGCCCGGCGCCCCCGCGGACGGCACCAGGTGCTCGTCGTGACCGACGCGCGTACGCTCGCGGCCGAGCACCTCGGCCGCGACCTGCTGCACGGCCTGCTGCGTCTCGTCGAGGGAGAAGTCCACGCCAGATCCTTTGCTCGTTAGGTCAGCTGCCGGAGGGCTCTCGCGGAAGGCCGAGAACCCGCTCGCCGACCAGCGACCGCAGCACCTGCGTGGTACCGCCGGCGATGCTCAGGCACCGGCTGACGAGCATCTCGTGGATCACCGGCGCGGACCGGTCGTCCACCGCCGCCCCGCTCGGGCCGAGCAGCTCGAGCGCGGTCTCGGCCACGGCCTGCCGGTGCTCCACCCCGACGAGCTTCTGCACGCTGGACTCGGCGCCCGGGCCCTCGCCGCGCAGGCTGCGCAGGGTGCCGCGCAGGCCGAGCATGGAGACAGCGTGCCCCTGCGCGACCAGCCCGCCGAGCCGGTCCCGAACGACCGGGTCGTCGGCCACGTCGGTCTCAGCCGCCAGCGCGAGCAGCTGCTCGACCGCCGACCCCAGCGACGAACCGCCCGACATCGCGACCCGCTCGTTGGCCAGCGTCGCCCGCGCCAGCCGCCAGCCGCCGTCGACCTCGCCGACCACGCAGTCGTCGGGCACGAGGACGCGGTCGAGGAAGACCTCGTTGAACAGCGCCTCCCCGGTCATCTCGCGCAGCGGGCGCACCTCCACGCCCTCCGAGCGCATGTCGACCAGGAAGTAGGTGATGCCCTGGTGCTTGGGGGTCTCGGCGTTGGTGCGGGCCAGGCAGATAGCCCAGTCGGCCTCGTGCGCCAGCGAGGTCCACACCTTCTGCCCGGTGAGCCGCCAGCCGCCGTCGGCCCGTTCCGCGCGGGTGCGCAGCGAGGCCAGGTCGGACCCGGCACCGGGCTCGCTGAACAGCTGGCACCAGGTGATCTCGCCGCGCAGGCTCGGCCGCACGAACCGCTCGCGCTGCGCGTCGGTGCCGTGCTCGATGACCGTCGGGACCGCCCAGCCGGCGATGAGCAGGTTGGGCCGGGTGATGCCGTGCCGCTCGAGCTCCTCATCGATCACCAGCTGCTCGGCCGCCCCGGCGCCGCGGCCGTAGGGCTGCGGCCAGTGCGGGGCCAGGAGCCCGGAGTCGGCCAGACCGCGGCGCCGCGCGTCCGGCGGCGCGTCACGCAGCGCCTCCGCGACCCGCCGCACCTCCTCACGCGTCTGCTCCGCGCGGCCGGCCAGCGACAGCCGTGCCTCCCGGCGGTCGCCGGACAGCGCCAGCTCGGCCGTACGGGCCCGCCAGCGCTCGCCGCCGCCGACCAGCTGACGCAGGCTCAGCGCGCGGCGCAGGTAGAGGTGCGCGTCGTGCTCCCAGGTGTAGCCGATGCCGCCGAGCACCTGGATGCAGTCCTTGGCGTTGTCGACGGCGGCGTCCAGCGCGACCGCGGCCGCGCTCGCCGCGGCCAGCGCCTGCGC
>JALZDI010000247.1 GCA_030862655.1 Actinomycetota bacterium
CGACGCGGCCGTGGCCTTCGCCGGGTCGCAGGGCAACTTCCAGCTCAACGTGATGCTGCCGGTCATCGCCCGCAACGTGCTGGAGTCGTCGCGGCTGCTGGCGGCGGTGTCGCGTCAGCTGGCCGACAAGGTCTTCGCCGACGTGCAGGTCAACACCGAGCAGGCCCGCGCCTACGCCGAGGGCTCGTCGTCGATCGTCACCCCCCTCAACCGCTACATCGGCTACGAGGAGGCCGCCGCGGTCGCCAAGCAGGCGCTCAAGGAGCGCAAGCCCATCCGCGAGGTCGTCCTGGAACGGGGTCACGTCGAGTCCGGCAAGCTCACGATCGAGCAGCTCGACGAAGCCCTGGACGTCCTGCGCATGGCCAACGGCGGCTGACCGAACTCCCGCGAATTGTCGGGGGTCTGCGCACCATGGAGCCATGGTGCTGCTCTCGGACGTCGTCGCGGCCTCCGCCGAGGTCGCGGTGACGTCCTCCCGCAAGGCGAAGACGTCGGCGATCGCCGCGCTGCTGCGGCGGTTGGAGCCCGCGGAGGTCACCGCGGCCACGGCGCTGCTGGCAGGCGAACTCCCCGGCGGACGGGCCGGGGTCGGCTGGTCGACGCTGTCCGCGTTGCGGGTCGCGCCCGCGACCGAGCCCCGGCTGACCATCGGCGAGGTCGAAGCAGCGGTCGGTGAGGTGCGCACGATCAGCGGATCGGGGTCCGGGCAACGACGGACCGACGCGCTGAGCGCGCTGCTCGGGCGGGCCACCGAGGCGGAGCAGTCGTTCCTGCTGCGCCTGCTGGGCGGCGAGCTCCGGCAGGGCGCGCTGGAAGGCGTGATGGTCGAGGCCATCGCCGCGGCGGCCGAGGTGCGCACCGAGGCGGTGCGGCGCGCGTTCATGCTCTCCGGCAGGCTCCCCGCGACCGCCGGGGCGGCGCTGAGCGGCGGCGAGCCCGCGCTCGCCGAGTTCCACCTGGAGCTGGGTCGCCCGATCCGCCCGATGCTGGCCTCACCAGCGGAAACCCTCGACGCGGCGCTGGCCGAGCTCGGCGGGTGCAGCGTCGAGCACAAGCTCGACGGCGCCCGCATCCAGGTGCACCGCGACGGCGACGAGGTGCACGTCTACACCCGCACGCTGCGCGAGATCACCCGCAACGTCGCCGAGCTGGTGGAGCTGGTGCGGGGCCTGGACTGCCGCTCGGTGGTGCTCGACGGCGAGACGCTGGCCCTCGACGACGCCGGACGTCCCCGCCCGTTCCAGGAGACGATGGCCCGCTTCGGCGCCCAGGAGCAGCGGGACGAGCTGCTGCACCCGTACTTCTTCGACTGCCTGCACCTGGACGGGACCGACCTGGTCGACCGGCCGCTGGCCGACCGGCTGAAGGCGTTGGAGCAGGTCGCAGGCGACCACCGGATCCCGGGCGTGCTGTCCCCCACCCCGGAGGACGCCGCCGCGCTGTTCGACGACGCGCTGGCGCACGGCCACGAGGGCGTGGTGGTCAAGGACCTCGACTCGCCGTACGCGGCGGGCCGGCGCGGCAAGGCGTGGCGCAAGGTCAAGCCCGAGCACACCCTCGACCTGGTCGTGCTGGCCGCGGAGTGGGGCCACGGCCGCCGCCGCGGCTACCTGTCCAACCTGCACCTGGGTGCCCGCGACCCCGACGGCGGCCCGCCGATCATGGTCGGCAAGACCTTCAAGGGCCTCACCGACGAGCTGCTGGACTGGCAGACCGCCGAGTTCCAGCGGCGGGCCACCGGGGGCGACGACTGGGTGGTGCGCGTCGTCCCGGAGCTGGTGGTGGAGATCGAGCTCGACGGGGTGCAGACCAGCAGCCGGTACCCCGGTGGAGTCGCGCTGCGCTTCGCCCGCGTGCTGCGCTACCGGCCGGACAAGGAGGCGGCCGAGGCGGACACCATCGAGGCGGTTCGCGGGATGCTCCGCGGCGGGTGAGATCCTGGTGGCATGAGCAGCGAGGACTTCGACGCCGTCGGTTCGATCGACATCGGACCGGGAACCATCGACCCGCGCGACTTCCAGCAGCGCGCGTCATCGGTCGAGCTCGACCACTACGTCGCCGTGCTCCTGCTGGAGGCCACCAGCGAGGCGACCGACCACGAGCCCCTCTACGAGGAGTCGTTCGTCCTGCTCACCGCCGAGTCCGAGGACGAGGCCGCCGAGAAGGCCAAGGAGATCGGCAAGCAGCAGGAGACCAGCTACCAGAACGAGAACCACGAAACGGTCACCTGGAAGCTCAAGCAGATCGTCGAGGTCAAGCCCCTCGAAGACGCCACCTTCGACGACGGCTCCGAGCTCTACAGCCGCTTCTTCCGCAACTACGACGCCTACAGGTCCGTCGAACCCCTCACCGAAGAGGACGCCTGAGGACCGCCGCACCGCCCGGCGGCTGCTCGGGGCACGTATCGTGGTGAGACGTGCAGTTCTTGAACGGGCAACAGCCCTCCACCGACCTGACCTACGACGACGTCTTCCTGGCGCCCCGGCGCTCCGGAGTCGAGTCGCGCTTCGACGTCGACCTGGCGACCTGTGACGGCACCGGCGCGACGTTGCCGATCGTGGTCGCGAACATGACCGCCGTGGCCGGCAGGCGCATGGCCGAGACCGTCGCGCGACGCGGTGGCCTGGTGATCCTCCCGCAGGACGTCGACCCGAGCGCCGTCTCCGAGATCGTGTCCTGGGTCAAGACCCGGCACCCGCTGTGGGACACGCCGCTGGCGTTGCACACCGACGACGCGGTCGCCGACGCCCTGAACCTGCTGCCCAAGCGCGCCCACGGCGCCCTGGTGGTGGTCGACGACGAGGACAAGCCGCTCGGCGTCGTCGACGAGGCCGCCTGCAGCGGCGTGGACCGCTTCGCGCGGGTCGGCGAGGTCGCCGACGCCCACCCCGTGGTGCTGCCGCTGGAGACGGACTCGCGCGAGGTCTTCGAGCAGCTGCACAAGCAGGGCCGCAACGTCGCGATCGCGGTCGACGCCGAAGGTCGGCTCGCCGGGATCATGACCAAGAAGGGCGCCCTGCGCGCCGCGATCTACACCCCCGCTCTCGACGCAGAAGGCCGCTTGCGCGTGGCCGCCGCGATCGGCGTGAACGGCGACGTCGCCGCCAAGGCGTCGGCGCTGCTGGCGGCCGGGGTGGACACGCTGGTCGTGGACACCGCGCACGGTCACCAGGAGAAGATGATCGCCGCGCTCGAGGCCGTCCGCTCCGCGAGCCCGACCGTCCCGATCGTCGCCGGCAACGTCGTCACCGCCGAGGGCGTGCGCGACCTGGTCGAGGCCGGTGCCGACGTCATCAAGGTCGGCGTCGGGCCGGGCGCGATGTGCACCACGCGGATGATGACCGGTGTCGGCCGCCCGCAGTTCTCCGCCGTCGCCGAGTGCGCCGCGGAAGCCCGCAGGCTCGGCAAGCACGTGTGGGCCGACGGCGGCGTCCGCCACCCGCGCGACGTGGCGCTGGCGCTGGCCGCCGGGGCCTCGTCGGTGATGGTCGGATCGTGGTTCGCCGGGACCTACGAGTCCCCCGGTGACCTGCAGCGCGACGAGCACGGCCGGGCGTACAAGGAGTCCTTCGGCATGGCCTCCAAGCGCGCCGTGTCGGCCCGGACCCGCACCGACAGCGCCTACGACCAGGCACGCAAGGGCCTGTTCGAGGAGGGCATCTCCAGTTCCCGGATGCGCATCGACCCGCAGAACCCGGGTGTGGAGGACCTCCTGGACCAGATCACCTCGGGCGTCCGCTCGTCCTGCACCTACGCGGGCGCGCACACCCTGGAGGAGTTCCACGAGCGCGCCCTGGTCGGCATCCAGTCGGCCGCCGGCTTCGCCGAGGGCCGGCCGC
>JALZDI010000248.1 GCA_030862655.1 Actinomycetota bacterium
CGACCCGCTCGCCTTCGCCCGCGACCGGTTCGCGCTGCGTGAGGGCCTGGTCTACCTCGACGGCAACTCGCTCGGCGCTCTCCCCCGCGCGGTCGCGCCGCGCGTCGCGCACGTGGTGCAGCAGGAATGGGGCGACGGCCTGATCGGCTCGTGGAACAGCGCCGGCTGGATGGACCTGCCCGCCCGCACCGGTGCCAAGATCGCCCGCCTGGTCGGGGCGCGCGCCGACGAGGTGGTCTCCGCCGACTCCACCTCGGTCAACCTGTTCAAGCTGCTGGTCGCGGCCGCGCGGCTGCGCCCGAACCGCCGGGTGATCGTCACCGAGCCGACGACGTTCCCGACCGACGGCTACATCGCGGCGTCGGTGGCGCGGACGCTGGGCCTGGAGCTGCGGTGGTGCGACCCGGCCGACCCGCTGGCCGCGGTGGGCGACGACACCGCCGTACTCGCGCTCACGCACGTCGACTTCCGCACCGGCGCGATGTTCGACCTGGCCGAGGTCACCGCCGGTGCGCACGCCGCCGGGGCGCTGATGCTGTGGGACCTGTGCCACAGCGCGGGTGCGGTGCCGGTCGACCTCGACGCGGCCGGCGCCGACCTGGCGGTGGGCTGCTCGTACAAGTACCTCAACGCCGGGCCCGGGGCACCCGCGTTCTGCTTCGTCGCGAGGTCCCTGCAGGAGTCGCTGGAGCAGCCGCTGACCGGGTGGATGGGCCATGCCGAGCCGTTCGCGATGGAACGCGACTACACGCCCGCCGCCGGCGTCGACCGGCTGCGCGCGGGCACCCCGCCGGTGGTGGCCACCGCGGCGCTCGACGCCGCACTGGACGCGTTCGACGGGGTGGCGATGGCCGACCTGCGGGCCAAGTCGCTGGCGCTGACGTCACTGTTCATCGACCTGGTGCAGGCCCACACCGACCTCGAGGTGGTCACCCCACTGCAGCCGGAGCGCCGCGGCAGCCAGGTGTCGCTGCGACACCCGCACGCCTACGGCCTGGTGCGGGCCATGGTCGCCCGTGACGTCGTCGGCGACTTCCGCACCCCCGACGTCGCCCGCTTCGGCTTCGCGCCGCTGTACCTGCGCTTCGTGGACGTCTGGGATGCGGCGGCGGCCCTGCGCGAGGTGCTGGAGGGCCAGGAGTACGCCGACTCGGCGTACTCGGTGCGCTCCGCAGTCACCTGATCACCGGATTTGCGGAAACGCTCTCACGAACCCCCGACGTGACCGATCATCTCGTGGTGCCCCTCACCAAGCCTCTCGCCTCCCCCACGCCCCGACGCCTGCCTCGCGTCGCCACGCGCGCGCTCGTGCTCACCGTCGCCCTGGTCCTCGCCGCCACCGGCGTGGCCTCCGCGGTCAGCGGAATCGACGTGTCCCGCTGGCAGCACAACCCCTCGATCACGTGGGCGAAGGTCGAGGCCGACAACGTCTCGTTCGCGTTCATCAAGGCGACCGAGGGGACGTCCTACACCAACGACTACCTGCGCCCGGACTGGCACGCCGCCCGGCAGGTCGGCATCTACCGCGGGGCCTACCACTTCGCCCGGCCCAGCCTCGGCTCGGCCAAGCGGCAGGCCAGGTACTTCGTGCGGCGGGTGCGCGCGGTGGGCAGGTTCAGCGCTCCCGGCGTCCTGCCGCCGGTGCTCGACCTCGAGGCGACCGGCGGGCTCGGCGTGCGCGCCCTGCGTCGCTGGACCGGCACCTGGCTGGCGACGGTGGAGAACCTGACCGGCCGCAAGCCCATCGTCTACACGTCGCCGAGCTTCTGGAGGTCCGAGCTCGGCGACACCCGGCGGTTCGCCTCCAACCCGCTGTGGGTCGCCCACTGGCACGCCCAGACGCCGGACGTGCCCGGCGGCTGGACGCGGTGGACGTTCTGGCAGCGCACCGACAGCGGCCGCGTCAACGGGATCACCGGCGCCGTGGACATCAACCGGTTCAACGGCACGCTGAAGGAGCTGGCGGTGCTCGCCCAGGCCGCCCCGCCCGAGAACGGCGGGAACGAGCCGCCGACAGGGACGACACCCCCGCCCCCCGGTACGGAGGAGCCGGAGACCCCCAGCGACCCCGAGGCGCCGACCGACCCGGAGGTCCCGACCGAGCCCACGCCGACGGCCACGGCGGTGTCGCTGCGGCTGAGCGACGCCACGGTCTTCCGCGGCTCGCAGGTGCGGCTCACCGGCCGGCTGCGGACCACCACCGGTGAGGGCCTGGCCGGCCGCCGGGTGGTGCTGCACCGCCGCGTCGAGGGCTCGGTCTGGGAGCGGGTGGGACCGCTGACCACGGCCACGACGGGCCGCTACGCCACCGAGCTCACCGCGAGCGCGACGGCGGCGTACAGGGTGACCTGGCACGGCACCGACCGCTACGCGGCGGCCGCCTCGAAGGCGCACACCGTCACCGCGCGGCCGAAGATCCGTACCAGCCTGACGCTGGCGGTCGAGCCGGGCTCGCGCCTCGGCAACCGGGTGAAGCTGTACGGCCACCTCACCACCGCGCGCGACCGCGCGCTCACGGGCCGGACCGTGCAGGTCTACCAGCGCCTCGACGGCGCGACGCAGTGGACGCTGGTCACCCGCACCGAGTCGCTGTCGCCGACGGGGTGGTACCAGACCCACGTCGCGCCGCGGCGCACCGCGACGTACAGGGCGGTGTTCCGCAGCACGACGCGCTACGCGCGCGCGGCCTCCAACCTGACCACGGTGCGCGTCCGCTGAGAACGCCCCCGGGTCAGCCCTGGATGACCTGCCGCATCAGGCGCGCGGTCTCCGAGGGGGTCTTGCCGACCTGTACGCCGGCCGCCTCCAGCGCCTGCTTCTTCGCCTCGGCGGTGCCGGAGGAGCCGGACACGATGGCACCGGCGTGGCCCATGGTCTTGCCCTCCGGCGCGGTGAACCCGGCGACGTAGCCGACGACCGGCTTGCTCACGTTGGCCTTGATGTACTCGGCCGCCCGCTCCTCGGCGTCGCCGCCGATCTCGCCCACCATGATGACCGCGTCGGTCTCGGGGTCGTCCTCGAACGCCTGCAGGCAGTCGATGTGGGTGGTGCCGATGATCGGGTCGCCGCCGATGCCGACCGAGGTGGAGAAGCCGATGTCGCGCAGCTCGTACATCAGCTGGTAGGTCAGCGTGCCCGACTTCGACACCAGCCCGATGCGCCCGCCCGGGGAGATGTCGGCGGGGATGATGCCGGCGTTGGACTTGCCGGGCGACGCCACGCCCGGGCAGTTGGGGCCGACGATCCGCGTGCTGCCGCGCGACTGGGCGTGCCCGAAGAACTCGGCGGTGTCGTGCACCGGCACTCCCTCGGTGATCACCACGGCCAGCGGCATGGAGGCGTCGACGGCCTCGATCACGGCGTCCTTGGTGAACTTCGGCGGCACGAACACGACCGACACGTCGGCGCCGGTGGCCTCCATCGCCTCGGCGACGGTGCCGAAGACCGGCAGCGTGGTGCCGTCGAAGTCGACCTTCTCACCGGCCTTGCGCGCGTTGACGCCGCCGACCACGTTGGTGCCGGCGGCCAGCATGCGGCGGGTGTGCTTCTGGCCCTCCGAGCCGGTCATGCCCTGGACGATGATCTTGCTGTCCTCGTTGAGGAAGATTGCCATCTCACTCGGTCCTTACTTCGCTGCCAGCTCGGCCGCACGCCGGGCGGCGCCGTCCATGGTGTCCACCCGCTCGACGCCGGGCAGGTTCGCCTCGTCGAGGATGCGCCGGCCCTCGTCGGCGTTGTTGCCGTCCAGGCGCACGACCAGCGGCTTGTTGATCTCGTCGCCCCGCTCGGCCAGCAGCTCGAACGCGGACACGACGCCGTTGGCGACCGCGTC
>JALZDI010000249.1 GCA_030862655.1 Actinomycetota bacterium
GTCGCGGCCCGCTTGGCCGCGACCCGCTTGGTGCCCCCCTTGCGGGGGGACGCGCCGTTGGACTGGGTGCGGGTCGCCGCGGACTTCTTCGCGGACCCCTTGCCGGCCGTCGCCTTGCTGGCGGCGGGCTTCTTCGCCGGTGCCTTCGGCATCGCGCGATCCCTTCACGTCAGGATGTGGAGTGATCACCACCACATGGTGCCGGAGAGGATATGCCTGCCGACCTCGCCCTTCAACAACCGGCGCCAAAGTTTTCGAACATCCGTGCAGACAGTTGGGGAGGGCGCGCCACGCCGTCTCAGGTGTGCCCGCCGCGCGGAGTCCTCTAGACTGCGGTACGCCGTACAGGGCGTCGACGGGGACGAGTAGCCGCCGGGAGCGACCACGAGCGAGCCGGGGAGGGTGTGAGCCCGGCGGAGCGCGCGGTGGCGAACATCACCCTTGAGCCGCCGGAAGAACCGGAGCGGCGGGGCTCGCGGGCCCCGCGCTCCCCAGTAGAACCGGCTGCGGCGACCCAGAGGGGGCGGCCTCCGCGCACGCGGGGGCGGCCAAGGAGGGTGGTACCGCGGGAGCGCGCGACCGGCGCGGCCTCGTCCCTTCGCCAGAGCCTGCCCAGGCGACGCGACGGAGGTACCAGCACCCGATGACCACCCCCGGCTCCGGCCCCCGCTACCGGCCGGTCCCCGCCCAGGTGGACCTGCCCGCGCTCGAGCGCGAGGTCCTCCAGATGTGGGCCGACCGGCGGACCTTCGACGCCTCGCTGGAGCAGACCCGCGACGGCAGCCGCTGGACCTTCTACGAGGGCCCGCCGACCGCCAACGGGCGGCCGGGCACCCATCACGTCGAGGCGCGCGTGTTCAAGGACGTCTTCCCCCGGTTCAAGACCATGCAGGGCTATCGGGTCGACCGCAAGGCCGGCTGGGACTGCCACGGCCTGCCGGTGGAGCTGGCGGTGGAGAAGGAGCTGGGGTTCTCCGGCAAGAACGACATCGAGGCGTTCGGCATCGCCGAGTTCAACCAGCGCTGCCGCGAGTCGGTGCGCCGGCACGTGGACGCCTTTCGCGAGATGACCGAGCGGATGGGCTACTGGGTCAACCTCGACGAGGCGTACTGGACGATGAACCCGGGCTACGTGGAGAGCGTCTGGTGGGCGCTGAAGCAGATCCACGACGCCGGCCTGCTGGTGGAGGACTACCGGGTCGCGCCGTACTGCCCACGCTGCGGCACGGGGCTGTCCGACCACGAGCTCGCCCAGGGTTACGAGACCGTCGCCGACCCCTCGGTCTACGTCCGCTTCCCGCTCACTTCCGGGCCCTACGCCGGCGAGGCGGCGCTGCTGGTGTGGACGACCACGCCCTGGACCCTGGTGTCGAACACCGCCGTCGCGGTGCACCCCGACGTCGACTACGTCGTGGCCACCGACGGCAGCGAGCAGCTGGTGGTGGCCGCGCCGCTGGTCGAGACCGCCCTCGGCGAAGGCTGGGTGGCGGTCGCGACCGTCCATGCGCGCGACATGGAGCGGTGGCGCTACCAGCGGCCGTTCGAGCTGGTGGCCTTTCCCGACGAGGCGCACTTCGTCGTGCTCGCCGACTACGTGACCACCGACGACGGCACCGGGCTGGTGCACCAGTCGCCGGCGTTCGGGCAGGACGACATGCTCGTGTGCAAGAGCTACGGGCTCCCGGTGGTGACCCCGGTGCAGTCCAACGGTCGCTTTGACGACAACCTGGACCTGGTCGGCGGCCAGTTCTTCAAGCACGCCGACTCCGACCTGGTCAAGGACCTGGGCCACCGGGGGCTGCTTTTCCGGCACCAGGCCTACGAGCACTCCTACCCGCACTGCTGGCGCTGCCACACGCCGCTGATGTACTACGCGCAGCCGTCCTGGTACATCCGCACGACCCAGGTCAAGGACGCGCTGCTGCGCGAGAACGAGCGCACCAACTGGTACCCCGGCACGATCAAGTGGGGCCGGTACGGCGACTGGCTCGAGAACAACGTCGACTGGGCGCTCTCGCGCAACCGCTACTGGGGCACGCCGCTGCCCGTGTGGCGGTGCCCGCAGGGCCACCAGACCGTGGTCGGCTCGCTGGCCGAGCTGTCCGAGCTCACCGGCGCCGACCAGTCCGGGCTCGACCCGCACCGCCCCTACGTCGACGGGGTCACGCTGCCCTGCCCCGACTGCGGCCAGACGGCGACCCGGGTGCCGGAGGTGATCGACGCCTGGTTCGACTCGGGCTCGATGCCGTTCGCCCAGTGGGGCTACCCGCACGCGGCGGGGTCGCACGACCAGCTCGAGCAGGCCTATCCCGCGCAGTTCATCTGCGAGGCCGTCGACCAGACCCGCGGCTGGTTCTACACGCTGATGGCGGTCGGGACGCTGGTGTTCGACCGCTCGTCGTACGAGAACGTGCTCTGCCTGGGCCACATCCTGGCTGAGGACGGGCGCAAGATGTCCAAGCACCTGGGCAACATCCTCGAGCCGATGCCGCTGCTGGAGGAGCACGGCGCCGACGCGGTGCGCTGGTTCATGGCCGCGGGCGGCTCGCCGTGGTCGGCCCGCCGGGTGGGGCACGCGAGCATCCAGGAGACCGTGCGCAAGGTCCTGCTGACCTACTGGAACACGGTGTCGTTCCAGGTGCTCTACGCCCGCGCCAACGACTGGGCGCCCGGCACGGCGGGCGGTCCCGAGGCGCCGGCACTCGGCGACCGTCCGGTCCTCGACCGGTGGCTGTCCTCCCAGACGCACGCGCTGGTGCGTGACGTCACCGCGGCGATGGACGACTTCGACACCCAGCGCGCCGGGCAGCGGCTCGGGCAGTTCGTGGACGACCTGTCCAACTGGTACGTCCGCCGGTCCCGCCGGCGGTTCTGGGCCGGTGACCCGTCGGCGCTGGGCACGCTGCACGAGACCCTCGAGGTGGTGACCCGGCTGATGGCGCCGATCGCGCCCTTCGTCACCGAACGGGTGTGGCAGGACGTGGTCCGCCCGGTCACGCCGGAGGCCGCCGTGTCGGTGCACCTGGCGACGTGGCCGGCGTACGACCCGGGCAGCGTCGACAGCCGGCTGGGCGAGCAGATGGCGCTGGCCCGGCGGGTGGTCGAGCTGGGCCGGGCGGCGCGGGCCGAGGCCAAGGTGAAGACGCGGCAGCCGCTGCGCCGGGCGCTGGTCGGATCACGCGCCTGGTCGACGCTGTCGCAGGAGCTGCGTGCCGACGTGGCCGAGGAGCTCAACATCGGCGCGCTGGAGTCGCTGTCGTCGGCCGGCGCCGACCTCGTCGACCACTCCGCCAAGGGCAACTTCCGCGCGCTCGGCCGGCGGTTCGGCAAGCAGACGCCGCGGGTGGCGGCTGCCATCGCCGGCACCGACGCGGCCGCGCTCGCCGCCGCGCTGCGCGAGCACGGCTCGGCTCAGGTCGAGGTCGACGGCGAGCCGGTCACCGTCGACGCCGAGGAGGTGCTGGTCTCCGAGCGGCCCCGGGAGGGCTGGTCGGTGGTCAACGACCAGGGGGAGACCGTCGCGCTCGACCTCGAGCTCACCCCCGACCTGGTGCGCGCCGGGCTGGCCCGCGAGGCCGTGCGGCTGGTGCAGGAGGCCCGCAAGCGGGCAGGCCTCGACGTCAGCGACCGGATCCGGCTCACCTGGCAGGCCTCCGGCGACACCGCCGAGGCGCTGCGCACCCACCGCGACCTTCTCGCCGAGGAGGTGCTGGCCGTCCAGGTCGACGAGGGTGGCCCGGTGGACGGCCGGCGCGAGTACGGCGACCCCGACCTCGACCTGCGGTTCTGGCTCGCGAAGGCCTGACCGGCGTCCGCACACGACGGAAGGG
>JALZDI010000250.1 GCA_030862655.1 Actinomycetota bacterium
ATCTACGTCTTCCCCGCCTCGCACTACGTCGCCGGGCCGGAGCGCATGGAGCGGGCCATCCGCGACATCGAGGCCGAGCTCGAGCAGCGGCTGACGGAGCTGGAGCGGCAGAACAAGCTGCTGGAGGCGCAGCGGCTGCGCATGCGCACCACCTACGACATCGAGATGATGCGCCAGGTCGGCAGCTGCTCGGGCATCGAGAACTACTCCCGCCACCTCGACGGCCGGGGTGCCGGCTCGGCGCCGAACTGCCTGCTCGACTACTTCCCCGAGGACTTCCTGCTGGTCATCGACGAGTCGCACGTCGCCGTCCCCCAGATCGGCGGCATGTACGAGGGCGACATGTCCCGCAAGCGCACCCTGGTCGACCACGGCTTCCGGCTGCCCAGCGCGATGGACAACCGTCCGCTGCGCTGGGAGGAGTTCCTGGAGCGGATCGGCCAGACCGTCTACCTGTCCGCCACCCCCGGCGACTACGAGCTGGCCAAGATCGGCGGCCCCGACAACGTCGTCGAGCAGATCATCCGTCCCACCGGGCTGGTCGACCCCGAGGTGGTGGTCAAGCCCACCAAGGGCCAGATCGACGACCTGATCCACGAGGTGCAGCTGCGGGTCGAGCGTGGCGAGCGGGTGCTGGTCACCACGCTGACGAAGAAGATGGCCGAGGACCTCACCGACTACCTGCTCGAGTCCGGGCTGCGCACCCGCTACCTGCACAGCGAGGTCGACACCCTGCGCCGGGTGGAGCTGCTGCGCGAGCTGCGGCTGGGGGAGTACGACGTGCTCGTCGGCATCAACCTGCTGCGCGAGGGCCTCGACCTGCCCGAGGTGTCGCTGGTGGCCATCCTCGACGCCGACAAGGAAGGCTTCCTGCGCTCGGGCAAGTCGCTGATCCAGACGATCGGCCGGGCCGCGCGCAACGTGTCGGGGCAGGTGGTCATGTACGCCGACACCGTCACCGACTCGATGCAGTGGGCGATCGACGAGACCAACCGCCGCCGCGAGAAGCAGGTCGCCTACAACGAGGCCGCCGGCGTCGACCCGCAGCCGCTGCGCAAGAAGATCGCCGACATCACCGACATGCTGGCGCGCGAGGACGCCGACACCGAGAAGCTCCTCGGCGTCGGGGGAGGCGGCCGGGCGCAGAGCCGCGGCAAGCCGGTCCCGGGCCTGGGCCGCAGGTCCGCCGCAGGCTCGGGCGAGGCGGGCACGCACGCCGCCGAGCTGGCCGGGCTCCCGACCACCGACCTGGCCGACCTGGTCCAGCAGCTGACCGAGCAGATGCACAACGCCGCCGCCGAGCTGCAGTTCGAGGTGGCCGCCCGGCTGCGCGACGAGATCTCAGAGCTGAAGAAGGAGCTCCGGCAGATGGTCGAGGCCGGCGCCCGATGACGCCTGGCGACCTGCTGGCCCACTGCCTGGCCAAGCCGGGCGCGTGGCAGGACGAGCCCTGGGAGGGCGACGTGGTCGCCAAGGTGGCCGACAAGATCTTCGCGTTCCTGGGCGCCGGGTCCTCGGTCGGCGTCAAGTGCGGCACCGGCCGCGACGAGGCCGACGAGTGGCTCGTCCGCTACCCCGACGACGCGCACGTGATGGCCTACATCGGCCGCTCGGGGTGGAACACTCTCGACGTCGGCGGGGCGATCCCCGACGACGAGATCCTGGAGGCGGTCGACACGTCGTACTCCATGGTCGTCGCCCGGCTGCCGAAGAAGCACCGACCCGAAGGAGCATGATGTCCGACCAGCCCGCCCCGGAGCCCGCGCCCGAGTCCACCCCCGGCGGAGCGTCGACCGCCACCGGCACGGCCGCCTTCCAGGTGACGTTCGACGCCGGCGACCCGGAACGGCTGGGCAGCTTCTGGGCGTCGGCCCTGGGCTACGAGACCGCCAGGCCGCCGGAGGGGTTCGGCTCCTGGCCGGAGTTCCTGGACTCGATCGGCGTCCCCGAGGACAAGCGAGACAGTGCCTGGGCGATCGTCGACCCCGAGGGGATCAAGCCGCGGCTGTTCTTCCAGAAGGTGCCCGAGGGCAAGACCGCCAAGAACCGCGTGCACCTCGACATCCACGCCACGGTCGGCGTCGAGCAGGAGCAGGTCGACGAGCGACGCGAGGAGGCCGTGCAGCGGCTGGAGTCGCTCGGCGCCACCCGGCACGACCAGCTGACCGAGATGGGGCTGACCTGGGTCGTGATGACCGACCCCGAGGGCAACGAGTTCTGCGTCAGCTGACCGCGTACGGCTGGGCCTGCGGGGGTTCCGCGACCACCGTCGGCACGCCGGACCTCGAGCTCGGCGTGGTCCCGGCGGGGGTAGTGGACATTTCTTTGGGGAAAATGCACCATCAGACTCAAGGATTGTTGACAATCCTACGAGCGGCGCTGCGTGGCGCCGCGCAACGCGTAGAAGGGAGGTCGCCGATGTCCTCGGTCACACCAGTCTGGTTCAACGAACATCGTCCGCTACTGCAGTTCACCTGGTCCGACTCCGAGACCACGGCGACCGGTTACGTCGTCATCGACCGGCTGATCTGCGGGATCGCCACCGGCGGCCTCCGCACCCGGGCGGGCTGCACGCTCAAGGAGGTCGCCGACCTCGCGTCCGAGATGTCGCTGAAGACGGCGCTGTACGGCCTGCCCGTGGGCGGCGCGAAGGGCGGTCTCGACTACCCCTCCGACGCCCCCGACGTCGACGAGGTGCGCGGGCGCTTCCTGAAGGCGATCCAGCCGGTGCTCGACGCGATGTGGGTCACCGCGGGCGACCTGGGCACGCCGCAGGCGCGTCTGGACGCGGTCTTCGCCCACGAGGGCCTGGGCACGTCGTCCATGCGGGCCGCGCTGCTGCGCAGCGAGGACCCGGAGGGCGAGGCCGCGCGGGTCAAGGCGTTGTTCGCCGAGACCGATGACGGCCTGCAGATGTCCGACCTGGTCGGCGGCTACGGCGTCGCCGAGGCGGCCCTGCAGGCGATGACCACGCTGCGGCTGGAGCCGGCGAACACCCGGGCCGTGGTCCAGGGCTTCGGGGCTATGGGCGGCTCGAGCGCGCTCTACCTGCACCAGGCCGGTGTGCGTGTCGTCGCGCTCGCCGACGCCCGTGGCCTCGTCGTCAACACCGAGCGGGGGCTCGACGTGCCCGCGCTGCTGGCCGGCCGGCTGCCCGGCGGCCTGATCGACCGCAGCCTGCTGCGCGCCGACGACGTCGAGGCGCCGTCCGAGGCCTGGCTGGAGATCGACGCCGAGGTGCTCGTCCCGGCCGCGGCGTCGTACGTCATCGACGACACCAACTGTCACGCGGTGCGCGCGCGGCTCATCGCCGAGGCCGCGAACGTGCCGGTGACCGCCGCGGCCGAGCAGGCGCTGGTCGACCGCGGGGTCGTGGTGATCCCCGACTTCGTCGCCAACGCCGGTGCGGCCGCCTGGGCCTGGTGGGTCATGTTCGGAGCCGTCCACGGCGCCGCCGACTCCCGCCGGATGCTGTCCGCCCACGTGCGGCCGGTGGTGGCCTCGCTGATGCAGGCCTGGGTCAACGGCGAACCGTCCCTGCGGGTCACCGCCAAGGAGATCGCCGAGCGCAACCTGGCGATCGCCGAGGCGCGCTACGGCGCGGTCACGCCGACGATGCCGCTGTTCACCGCCGGCGCGACGGCCGCGGCCGCCGGCTCGTTGGAGGCCACCGCCTAAGCCGACGCTGCCCGCGTCAGAACCGCGTCAGACCAGGTCCCAGAGGACCGGCGCGGTGAGCACGCCGTACGCCGGCATCCGCAGCGCGCGGTAGACCGTGTCCAGCAGCGTGCCGCCGTCGCCACCGAGCCCGAGGCCGGTGG
>JALZDI010000251.1 GCA_030862655.1 Actinomycetota bacterium
GTGTTGGGGTGCACGAAGAGCCGCCGGGCGCTGCCCTCGATCGAGCCGCCCTCCTCCACAAAGGCCGCCACGGTCTCCAGCAGCCCCGTCCCGCCCTCGACCAGCGGGTCGTAGACGTCGGTGACCAGCCGGCGCCGGGCGTGCCCGTCGCCGGCGAGCGCCCGCTCGGGCAGCAGGTCGTCGCTGCACACCGGCCGCGGCGCACCGGGCCACCCCCGGGCCGCCCGCAGCCCGGCGACCGCGGCGCGGGCCGAGGTGTTGGCGACCAACAGGTCCGACACCAGCGGGCCGACCACGATCGCGCCGGGCCCGAAGAACTCCGCGATCGCGCCCGCGGCCTTGTCGGGGTCGGCCACGCCGCCGAGGACCACGACCAGCCGGTCGCCCTGCACGGCGCAGAGCGCGTCCATCTGGTGCTGCCGGGCGCGGCGCCGGATCGCGTCGACGCGGGACGCCTCTCCCCTGGGCGTGTCGTCCGCGTGCGGCGTACGGCCCAGCACCACGACGACGCCGCTGTCGGACTCCCAGCCCAGGGCCGCCGCGCGAGAGCGGACCGCCTCGTCGGCCTCGCCGCGCAGGACCGAGTCGACCACCAGCGCCTCGAGCCGGGCGTCCCACGCGCCGCGCATCTCCGCGGCCCGGGCGTAGACCTCCGCCGCGCCGAACGCGACCTCGCGGGCGTAGCGGGTGATCGCCTCCCGCACCGGGGCCACGTCGGGCGGGTCGACGATCGACCCGATCTCGTCCTCGACCACGTCGAACGCGGTGCGCACCATCTCCACCGTCTGCTGCAGCGTCACCACGCGGGTCAGGGCCTGCGGGGCGGTGCCGAACACGTCGGTGGTGATCTCGCTGTGCTGTCCCGGGTCGCGGTACCACGCGATGAACGCGTTCACGCCGGCCTGCACGATCAGGCCGATCCAGGAACGGCTCTCCGCGCTGAGCTGGCGGAACCACGGCAGGTCGCGCTCCATGCGCGCCAGCGCGGCCTGGCTGATGTCGCCGACCGCGTTCGTCAGCCGCTGGACGGCCTCGGGTCGAGCAGCACTGGACACACCAGCAGCCTAGCCATCGCCGGGACCGGTGCGGCGCGGCAAGATGCCTGCATGGACCCGGTGCAGGCGCTGAAGCAGATCGCCTTCCTGCTCGAGCGGGAGAGGGCCCCCACCTACCGGGTGCGGGCCTTCCGCAAGGCGGCGTGGACCCTCGAGCCGCTGGACACCGAGGAGGTGCGCGCACGGGTCGAGGCGGACACGCTGACCGAGCTGCCCGCACTGGGCAAGGTCACCGCGCAGGTCGTGCGGGAGGCGCTCGGCGGCGACGTGCCGTCGTACCTGGCCCGGCTGCAGGAGCAGGCCCCGGCCGCACTGGTGGAGGGGGGTACGGCGATGCGCCGGCTGCTGCGCGGCGACCTGCACACGCACTCGGACTGGTCAGACGGCGGCAGCCCGATCCGCGAGATGGCCGAGGCGGCGCGCGAGGCCGGTCTCGACTACATCGTGCTGACCGACCACTCGCCGCGGCTCACGGTGGCCAACGGGCTCTCCGCCGACCGGCTGCGCGAACAGCTGGACGTGGTGGCCGCGCTCAACGAGCAGCTCGCACCGTTCCGGGTCCTGACCGGCATCGAGGTCGACATCCTCGACGACGGGGCGCTGGACCAGGAGGAGGCGCTGCTGGAGCGGCTCGACGTCGTGGTCGCCTCGGTCCACTCCAAGCTGCGGATGGAGTCCGACGCGATGACCCGCCGGATGGTCAACGCCGTCGCCAACCCGCACGTGGACGTGCTCGGGCACTGCACCGGGCGGCTCATCACCGGTGGGCGTGGGACCCGGCCGGAGTCGCAGTTCGACGCCGAGGTGGTGTTCGAGGCCTGCCGCCGTTTCGGGGTGGCGGTGGAGGTCAACTCGCGGCCCGAACGACGCGACCCGCCCAGCCGGCTCGTCCGGCTGGCCCTGGAGACCGGCTGCGTGTTCAGCATCGACACCGACGCGCACGCGCCGGGCCAGCTGGACTTCCTCGACTACGGGTGCCTGCGGGCGGTCGAGCTGGGCATCGACGCCGACCGGGTGCTCAACGCCCGCGACGCCGACGGCCTGCTCGCCTGGACCGGCGGTAACGCGTAGGACAACGTGTGCGAGGCCGGTGGGTGTAGGCCGTCTACCGGCGGGTATAACGCGGCCTGTGACAGAGCGCACATACGACGTACGGACCGTCGTGGTCCATGGCCACCGGCGGGCCTACGTCAAGGCGGGTCAGGGTCCGGTGCTCCTCCTGCTGCACGGGATGGGGTGTGACCACCGCACCTGGTACCCCGTGCTGTCGCGGCTGGCACGCCACTTCACCGTGATCGCCCCCGACCTGCTCGGGCACGGCGAGTCCGACAAGCCGCGCGGCGACTACAGCGTCGCCGGCTACGCCAACGGCATGCGTGACCTGCTGACGGTGCTGGGCATCGACAAGGCCACGGTCGTGGGGCACAGCCTGGGCGGGGGAGTGGCGATGCAGTTCGCCTACCAGTTCCCCGAGCGCACCGAGCGGCTGTGCCTGGTGGCGCCGGGCGGCATGGGCCCGGAGGTCTCGACGCTGCTGCGGGCCCTCACGCTGCCCGGGTCCGGGCTGGCGCTCGGCGCCCTGACCGCGGGACCGGTGCGACGGGCGGGCCGGGCGACGCTCGACGCGCTCTCGCGCACCGGCCTGTCCTGCTTCCGCGACGCCGGCGAGCTCGGCGACATCTACGAACGGCTCGCCGACCCGGCCACGCGGGAGGCGATGCGGCACGTCGTACGCGGCGTCATCGACTGGCGCGGGCAGATCCTCACCATGACCGACCGCGCCTACCTGACGGAGCACATGCCGATGTGCGTGGTGTGGGGCGCCGACGACACGATCATCCCGGTGCGGCACGCCGAGGTCGCGCGCGAGTGCGCGCCGGGGGCGCGGGTGCAGGTGCTCGCGAACTCCGGGCACTTCCCGCACCGCGACCACCCCGAGCGCTTCGCCAGGATCGTGCGCCGGTTCGTCGCCGACACCCCGCCGGCCTCCTACCACCGCGGCCGCTGGCGCGCCGTGCTGCGCCGGGGCGGATCCGCCCCCGCGCTGAAGGTCGCCGAGACCGCCTGACGCCAACGCCGGGCTAGGCGTCGCCGCCCTCCTGCTTGACGTGGCGCACGGCGGTCGGGTCGTCGATGCGGTAGCGGTCGAACGCCTCCTTGACCGACTCCGGCTTCACCTCGCCGCGCTCGGCCAGCGCCTGCAGCACCCCGACCACGATCGACTGCGCGTCGACGTGGAAGTACCGCCGCGCGGCCGGACGGGTGTCGGCGAACCCGAAGCCGTCGGTGCCCAGCGAGCTCCAGTCGCCCGGCACCCACTGCGCGATCTGGTCAGGCACAGCTCGCATGAAGTCGCTGACCGCGAGCACCGGCCCCGGCACGTCCTGCAGCCGCTGGGTGACGTACGGCGTGCGCGGCTGCTCGCCGGGGTGCAGGAAGTTCCATTCGTCGGTGGCGACGGCGTCGCGCGCCAGCTCGTTCCACGACGTCACCGACCAGACGTCGGCCGCGACGCCCCACTCGTCGGCCAGCAGCCGCTGCGCCTCCAGGGCCGCGGGCATCGCGACGCCGGAGGCGAGCACCTGCGCCCGCGGTGCCTGGTCGCCGTTGGCACTCTCCTGCTGCCGGTAGCGGTAGATGCCCCGCAGCAGGCCGTCGGTGTCCAGGCCCTCGGGCTCCGGCGGCTGCACGACCGGCTCGTTGTAGACGGTGAGGTAGAAGATGACGTCC
>JALZDI010000252.1 GCA_030862655.1 Actinomycetota bacterium
GTCGTACACACCGAGAACCACGCCATCACCCGCCTCTCGACCCAGTCCGGTGACCCGACGCCCGCACCGGCACCGGGCTTCCCGGAGGTGGTCGTCAACGCCGAGGGCGCGCTGGTGCACGTGTACGCCACGCACCTGGACTACCGGGCCGACCCGAGCGTGCGGGAGGCGCAGGTCGAGGACATGCTGCGCATCCTCGCCGCCGCCGGCCCGGAGGCCCAGCAGGTGCTGGTCGGCGACTTCAACGCCCCGCCGCACGCCGCGGAGCTCGCGCCGCTGTGGGAGCGGCTGGTGGACGTGTGGCCGCGCGTCGGCGCCGGCCCGGGGCTGACCTACCCCGCGGCCGCACCGACCAAGCGGATCGACTACATCACCGTGTCGCCCGGCGTCCTCCCGACAGCCGCTCGAGCACCACGGTCGGACGCCTCCGACCACCTTCCGGTGGTCGCCGACCTGGTCGTCCGCCGTGGCGGCTGACCCACCCCGACACCGCAGGAGACCCACCCATGGACCGACGTACCTTCCTGAAGACGGCCGCCGTCTCCGGCACCGTGGCCCTTCCTCTCTCCGGGCCCCCCGCGACAGCGACGGCTACGACTCCGGCCGTCGCGACCGGACCGTCGGCCGGGCGAGTGCGGACGGGCTTCGAGACCATGGCCGAGGACGACTACGCGCTGGTGCGCGGCCAACGCGTCGGGCTGATCTCCAACCCCACCGGCGTGGTGCACGACCTGCGGCACGAGGTCGACGCGATGGCGGCCTCCGGCGACGTGGACCTGGTGGCGGCGTTCGGGCCCGAGCACGGCTTCCGCGGCAGCGCGCAGGCCGGCGGCTCGGAGGGCTCCTACACCGACCCACGCACCGGGGTTCCCGTCTACGACACCTACGGCAAGGGTCCGGCCGAGATCGCGGCGTTCTACCGCGACTCCGGCGCCGACACGGTGCTGTTCGACATCCAGGACGTGGGCGCCAGGTTCTACACCTACATCTGGACGATGTACGACTGCATGGTCGCGGCGTCCCGGGCCGGGGTGCGTTTCGTGGTGCTCGACCGCCCGAACCCGACCGGTGCGCGCGACGCCTATGGGCCCGTGCTGCACCCGGAGTTCTCCACGTTCGTCGGCCGGCGCCCGATCTCCCAGCAGCACGGGATGACGGTGGGTGAGCTGGCCCGCCTGTTCAACGCGGAGTTCCTGCCCGAGGACGAGGCGGCGTACGGTCCGGTCGACCTGGCGGTGTCACGCATGGACGGCTGGAGCCGCGACATGTTCCACGAGGAGACCGCCGTGCCGTGGGTCATGCCGTCACCGAACATGCCGACGGTCGACACCGCGGTCGTCTACCCCGGGACCTGCCTGTTCGAGGCCACGAACCTGTCCGAGGGCCGCGGCACGACGCGGCCGTTCGAGCTGGTCGGGGCGCCGTACGCCGACCACCGGTGGGCCGACGCCCTGCAGGGACGGGGCCTGCCGGGCGTGGACTTCCGCGAGGCCTACTTCCGGCCCTCCTTCTCCAAGCACCGCGGGGTCGACTGCTCCGGCCTGCAGGTGCACGTGCGAGAGCGGGAGGAGTTCGACGCGATCCGCACCGCCATCGCCATGATCGTCACCGCCAAGCGTCTGTACCCCTCCGACTTCGCCTGGCGCGAGTCGAGCCCGCCGTACTGGATCGACACGCTCACCGGCTCCGAGCAGGTGCGCACCGCCATCGACGGCGGCGCCGACGCCGACGAGGTGGTCGCGGGCTGGCAGGGCGACCTGCGGGAGTTCCGGCGCACCCGCCGCCGCTACCTGCTCTACCCCGGCGACCCTGTCGGTGCGGCCCTGGCGGGCTGAGACGTGCGCCGCCTCCGCCTGCCCGTACTCGGGATCGCGCTGTTGCTCCTCGCCACGCCGGCCGCCGCGCAGGCAGGCGACGCGGACCTGCGGTTCTCCGACCCCGGTCGCACCCTGAGCTACGGCAGCCCCACGCAGGCACATCTGGTCGCCGAGCACCTGGCGCGGCTTCCGGCCGACCTGCGCGGCTACCTCGAGCCGTCCCCGACGCACCCGATGTACGCGGGCGGGGTCGTGCTGGCCGCACGGCGCGGTGTGGTCGCGGTGCACGACGCCGCCGGGCACGCGGTGCGCTACGCCGACGCCGACACCGAGCTGCCCCCGGAGGAGCAGGTGCCGGCGCGTCGCGACACGATCTTCGACCTGGCGTCGTTGACCAAGATGTTCACCTCGATCGCGGTGCTGCAGCAGGTGGAGCGCGGCCGTATCGACCTCGACGCACCGGTCGCGTCG
Source organism: Actinomycetota bacterium (assembly GCA_030862655.1). Next base: position 2,289 of record JALZDI010000252.1, read on the forward strand.
TACCTGCCCGCCTTCGCCGAGAACGGCAAGGAGCCGGTGACGGTGCGGCATCTGCTCACCCACACCGGGGGGCTGCCCGCCTGGGCACCGCTCTACAGCCGTTACGACACCGTCGAGGACCGCCTGCACGCGGTGCTCACCGTGCAGCCGCAGGCGGCGCCGGGCGCGGAGTATGTCTACTCCGACCTGGGGATGATCACTCTCGGGCTGCTGGTGGAGGAGGTCACGGACAGCTCGCTCGACCGGGTGGTCGCGGAGCACATCACCGAGCCGCTGGGCATGGAGGACACCATGTTCAACCCGCCGGCGTCGGTGCGCTCTCGGATCGCGGCGACCGAGGGCGAGCCGTGGGCGGGTCGGCCCATGATCCGTGGCGAGGTGCACGACGAGAACGCCTGGTCGCTCGGCGGTGTCGCCGGCCACGCGGGCCTGTTCTCGACCGCGCACGACCTCGCCGTGCTCGCGCAGACGTTGCTCAACGGCGGCGGGTACGGCGACGTGCGCATCCTGCAGTCCGACACGGTGCGTGCCATGCTGGCCAACGAGAACGCCGAGTTCCCCGGCGACTCGCACGGCCTCGGCTTCGAGCTCGACCAGCGGTGGTACATGGATGCGCTGTCGTCGCCGGTGACGTTCGGACACACCGGCTACACGGGGACCTCGCTGGTCGTCGACCCGCTGTCGGGCTCGTTCGTCGTGCTGCTCACCAACCGGGTGCACCCGACGCGCGACTGGGGGAGCAACAACCCGTCCCGTCGCGCGATGGCACGCGGTCTGGCCCGCGCCATCGCCGTCCGCCCTGTGGAGGGCCGCCGGGCGTGGTTCTCGGGTCAAGGTGACGACCGCGCGCCGACGCTGACGCTGCCCGTGAGCGCGGAGTCCGGCGGGCCGGTCGAGGTGCGGTTCGGCCTCTGGTACGACACCGAGGCCGAGCACGACGTGCTGACCTTGGAGGCGTCGACCGACGGCGGACAGGCCTGGCGGCCGGTGCCCTTCACGCTTCGGGACGGCGACGAGCGGAGCGCCACGGACGGCGCGGTCTCCGGCTTCGGCGGCCGGCGTTGGCACGACGCCACGGCGGTCGTGCACCTGCCGGAGGATGGCGGGGCACAGCTGCGCTGGCGCTACGCCAACGACGGGCTCTACCAGGGGCGAGGGGTCTACGTCGACGCGGTGCGCGTCACGGGCCCGACCGGGCTGGTCTTCGACGACTCGCGCCCCGGCGCGATGGAGCGCTTCGTCAGCCGAGGTTGGGAGCCTTCCCGGAACTAGCACGGGGCCGCACGGCCTGCGCGATGGCGACACCGCCCAGCCCCCGGGTACGAGGGAAAGTTATTGACCATTAGGCGCGCATATCGGTAACTTTCTTACATGAGCGTGCAGGGCGGGCTGCCGCGGCGCAGCGAGGACAGCGGGGACGGCGCGGGCAGCGAGGGCAGCGCGACCACGGTGCGGCTGCGGGCGCTGCTGCC
>JALZDI010000253.1 GCA_030862655.1 Actinomycetota bacterium
GGGCGACTCGCCCCGGGCCCTTCGTCGTGTCAGCCGGCGCGGTTGACCGCGGAGATCACGGCCTGCAGCGACGCGGTGACGATGTTGGCGTCGAGTCCGACGCCCCACAGCACCTGGTCGCCGACCTCGCACTCGACATAGGCCGCGGCGATCGCGTCGCCGCCGGACGACAGTGCGTGCTCGTGGTAGTCGAGCACCCGCACGTCGTAGCCGACCCACTTCACGGCGTCGACGAACGCCGCGATCGGGCCGTTCCCCTCCCCCTGCAGCGTGCGCTGCTCGCCGTCGACGTACACGTTGACGGTGAGCGCGTCGCGGGCGCCGGAGGCCGACGACGTGTGCACCGAGTTCAGCGCCAGCGGCGCGCGGCGGTCGAGGTACTCGCTGCGGAACATCTCCCAGATCTCGCCCGAGGTCAGCTCCCCGCCGTCGGTGTCGGTGCGCTCCTGCACGACCCGGCTGAACTCGATCTGCAGCCGCCGCGGCAGGTCGAGGTTGTGCTCGGCCTTGATCACGTAGGCCACGCCGCCCTTGCCGGACTGGCTGTTGACCCTGATCACGGCCTCGTAGGTGCGGCCGACGTCCTTGGGGTCGATCGGCAGGTACGGCGCCTCCCACGGGTGCTCGCGCACGGGTACGCCGGCCGCGTCGGCCTCGCGCTCCAGCGCCTCGAGTCCCTTCTTGATCGCGTCCTGGTGCGAGCCGGAGAACGCGGTGTAGACCAGGTCGCCGGCGTAGGGGTGCCGCGGGTGCACCGGCAGCTGGGTGCACCACTCGACCGTGCGGCGGATCTCGTCGATGTCGGAGAAGTCGACCATCGGGTCGACGCCCTGGCTGAACAGGTTCATGCCCAGGGTCACCAGGCAGACGTTGCCGGTGCGCTCGCCGTGGCCGAACAGGCAGCCCTCGACCCGGTCGGCGCCGGCCATCATCGCCAGCTCGGTCGCCGCGACCGCCGTACCCCGGTCGTTGTGCGGGTGCAGCGAGATCGCTGAGTGCTCGCGGCGAGTGAGCTGGCGGGAGAACCACTCGATCTGGTCGGCGTACACGTTGGGCGTGGCCATCTCCACTGTGGCCGGCAGGTTCAGGATGATCTCGCGCCCCGGACCCGGCTGCCACACGTCGGAGACCGCCTCGCACACGTCGACGGCGAACGACAGCTCGGTTCCGGTGAAGATCTCCGGGGAGTACTGGTAGCCGAAGTCGGTGTTCTCCCCGAGCAGCTCCTCGGCGTACTTCACCACCATCTCGGTGCCGCGCACGGCGATCGCGCGGCACTCGTCCTTGTCCACGCCGAAGACCACGCGCCGGAACAGCGGCGCGGTCGCGTTGTACAGGTGCACGTTGGCGTGCCGGGCGCCGACGAGGGACTGCACGGTGCGCTCGATCAGGTCCTCACGGGCCTGGGTGAGCACCGAGATCGTCACGTCGTCGGGGATCGCCTCCCCCTCGATCAGCTCGCGGACGAAGGAGAAGTCGGTCTGGCTCGCGGACGGGAAGCCGACCTCGATCTCCTTGTAGCCCATGTTCACGAGCAGCTCGAACATCCGGTGCTTGCGCGCCGGCGTCATCGGGTCGATCAGGGCCTGGTTGCCGTCGCGGAGGTCGGTGGAGAGCCACCGGGGGGCGGCGGTGACCTGCTGGCTCGGCCAGGTGCGGTCCGGCAGGTGGACGGGTGGGTAGGCGCGGTAGCGGTGTATCGGCATCCCACTGTGCTGTTGCGGCTGGATGGCCATCGGAAGGGCTCCTCGCGGTCTCGCTGCGGTGTCTGGTGGCGCCGGACGTACGACGAGCTCCGCGGCGAGGGGACCGGCTCTAGCGAGCCTCGCCGCGGCAGCGAAGGAGCAGACGTGGGTACCGCATGAGGCGCCCACAGTACCAGGGTCGGAAAGGGGTGGCACCCGGACGGCGGTGGTGCTCGACTGGTGGGATGCAGATCGCCACGCTCGAGCCCGCTGCGTTGGACGCCCCCGTCGCCGACGACCTGGCCGCGCTGTGCAACCGCGCGAACGCCGTCGACGCGCCGCACCTGCCCGAGGAGACCGGCCAGATCATGTGGCTGCGCTACGTCCACGGGTGGGACGGCGAGGGCACCGACCGGCTGCTGGTCGCCCGCGACGACGGCGCCGGCGGCGACGGACGCGTGCTGGGGTACGCCGAGGTGGAGCTGCCCCGGCAGGAGAACCTCAACGTGGTCTGGTTCACGGTCGTGGTCGACCCCGAGCGCCGGCGCCGGGGCGTCGGCAGCGCGCTGCTGGCGGCCGTGACCGACGTCGCCCGCGAGGTCGGCCGGGGCCTGCTGATGTCCGGCGCCTGGCACGGCTCCGCCGGTGCGCCGTTCCTCAAGCGGCACGAGTTCGCGCAGGCCTCGATCGCCGCGCAGCGTCGGCTGTACCCGCAGCAGCTGCCGCGCGAGGGCGACGCCGAGCTGCTGGCGCGGGCGCGGCAGGCCTCCGCCGGATACGAGCTGTTCCGCGTGCTCGGCCCGCTGCCCGAGGAGATGCTGGGCGCCATGCTGAGCACGGTCCAGGCGATCAACGATGCCCCGCTGGACGACCTGGAGCTGGAGGACGACAACATCACCGTCGAACGGCTGCGCCGCTACGACGCCGCGCAGCAGGCGCAGGAGCAGCGGGTCTACCGCATCGTCGCCCGCAGCCACGACGGCTCCCCCGCCGGGCACTCGGTGGTCGCGGTCGACGGGCGCCGTCCGCACCTGGCCGAGCAGCACGACACCACGGTGCGCCACGAGCACCGGGGGCATCGGCTGGGCCTGCGGCTGAAGCTGGAGATGCTGGAGTGGCTGCGCGAGGCGGAGCCGCAGCTGGAGCAGGTCGACACGTGGAACCAGGAGAGCAACACGCACATGATCGCGGTCAACGACGCGATCGGCTGCACCGTGGTCGGCCGCCAGCTCTACTTCCAGCGCCACCTCTGAGCGTCGCACGGTGTCGCGGGCGCGGCCGGGCGCAATAGTGTGAGCTGCGTCGCGTGTCGTCCGCGAGACCTGGAGGTCACCCATGTTCGTTCCGTTCAGCGCCCGGGACTTCCTCGACCGCGCCGAGGCGGTGTACGGCGACCGCGTCGGCGTCGTCGACGAGCCCGACCAGCCCGCCACGGCGCTCGGGGACATCGGCTACCGGCGGTTCGCCGAGCTCGCCCGCGCGCAGGCAGCGGCCCTGGACGAGCTCGGTATCGGCGTCGGCGAGAGGGTGGCGATCGTGTCGCACAACAGCGCCCGCCTGCTCACCGCCTTCTTCGGCGTCTGCGGCTACGGCCGCGTGCTGGTGCCGGTCAACTTCCGGCTGTCGGCCGACGAGGTCGCCTACATCGTCGAGCACTCCGGCGCCAGCGTGCTGCTGGTCGACCCCGAGCTCGAGGAGCGGCTGGCCGGCGTGGCGTGCAAGCAGCGCTTCGTCCTCGGCGACGAGAGCGACGAGCAGCTGTACCGCCTCGGCGTCGAGCCGCGGCCGTGGGAGCCGGACGAGAACGCCACCGCCACGATCAACTACACCAGCGGCACCACCGCCCGTCCCAAGGGCGTGCAGATCACCCACCGCAACATCTGGGTCAACGCGGCCACGTTCGCACTGCACGCCGGGCTCACCGACCGCGACGTCTACCTCCACACGCTGCCGATGTTCCACGCCAACGGCTGGGGTATGCCGTTCGCGGTGACCGGGCTCGGCATCCCCCAGGTGGTGCTCCGCGCGATCGACGGCGCGGAGATCCTGCGCCGGGTGGACCGGTAC
>JALZDI010000254.1 GCA_030862655.1 Actinomycetota bacterium
CCCCCGACGGCCGGCTGCTCAGGCCGCGGCTGGGCTGGCCGCCGCGTGACCGCGCGGGCGGTGCAGGCTGGGGCCGATCGGGTCGGCGGGTGACCGCCGGCGCGGCGCGCTCGGTCATCCCGCCACCAGGTGGAACCACTGCACGAACTGGCCGCCGGTGACCTCGTCGTCGGTCGGCAGCTCCAGGCGGGTGCGGCCGGTCTCCTCCTCCAGGAAGGTCCGCGCGTGGCCGTTGAGGTGGTGCGAGGTGTCGTCCTCGGAGACGACCGCCCACCCGTCGATGACGAACCTGCCGACCACCGCGGACCGCCCGGCCAGCTCGGCGAGAACCTCCGGCAGCCGGCCCCGGAGCCACTCGCCGGTCCGGCCGGCGGCGTGCCAGACGATCAGCGGGCCGTCGGCGTTGGTGGTGCCCTCGAGCTCCACGGTGCGAAACCCGATGGGGCCGGGCTCCCACGGGGTGGCCTCGTCCTTGACCGGCCACGGCAGGTCGAGCAGGACTCGGACCACGGGCTTGTCCCGCACGGTGTCCTGGACCACCGGTGCGTCCAGGTCGACCATGATGCCCGACACCAGCGACGCGACCGGGACCTCGTCGTCGTTCAGGAACTCCTTGCTGTCCGAGAAGTGCAGGCCGGTGATGTGCACCCCCGGCGTCCTCGCGGAGCGAGCCGCCGGCGACCGGTGGGCGGTGACCCGGACCGGAGCGGCCTCCGCGCTGTCGGAGGCGATGTCGAGTGCGTCGCTGAGCTGCTGCGCCACGTCGGGCTGCCACCAGAACGCCGCGACCCCGTCGTCATCGGTGGTGGCGTCGGCGTCAGAGCCGCCGGTGAGCGTCCCGGGGTTTGGCTCGCCCGGCGGCGCGGGGACGACCCGTCCGCCGGAGCTCGCCCGGGCACTGACGGTCGCGCCGGCGACCGGGCCGCAGGGCGAGTCCAAGACCACCCTGACCGCGTGGGGCGCGGTGGCACCCGGTTTGGGCACTTGCTGCCCGTCCCCTCCCAGCAGTCGCAGGTCGGCAGTGGTCGCCAGCCGCTCCAGGGCGAGCTGCACCGTGGTCGCCTCCGCGAGGCCGGTGCACGCCGGCTCCCAGGCGACCTGGCTGGCGACACTGTGCCGGGCCGTGACTCGGACCTCGGCACCTACCGGCTCGTCCGCGTCGTCGAGGAGAGCCGCGAACAGGGTGTGGGTGTCCGGCGCGCCGTCGAGCAGCCAGCCGACCTCGGCGTGACCGGAGCTGTCCGTGGTCACGACCTGCTCCTGCGGGTTGGTTCCGGACGGGGTGGCGGTGCCCGCAGCGAGATGGTCGCCGGTGGCCCGGAACCGCACCCGCGCCCCGGTTACGGGCAGCCCGCCGTTGCGTACGACGACCCGTACCGACTCGGGGAGGGCGACACCGGGCACCGACTCCTGACCGTCGCCTCCGAGGAGGTCGATGGTGACGAGCTCGGTGAGTGCGGGGGTGAGCCTGCGGCAGTCCGACACAAGGGACCACGCGCCGGCGTCGCTGTCGCCGGTGCGTTGCAGCACCGCGACGACAGTCTGGTTGTGCACCGGGCCCACCGGAGGCTGCGGGACGGGGTCGCCGGATGTGGTTGTGGGCCACTCGAGGGTGCCGGCGAGGGCGGAGACGCCGTACACCAGGCGGACCGTGCGGGCGGGGAGGAGCCAGTAGTCGCCGATTCGGAACTCTCCGGTACCGAAGGCCACCCGGATGCCCCCTTCGAGGTCGTCCGGTGACGTGTTGGCCGTCGTGGGACCGCCCTCCCAGCGACGCACTACCGGGGCGGCACCGAGCTGGGTGACGTCCGCGGCTCCCGGGTCGGAGCCGGCGGCACCCAGCCAGGTGACGGGCAGCACCAGGCCGTCGGGTGCCCCGGCGGTGGCCAGCAGGGCGGGAAGGCCGTGGAGCTCCCGGTCGCGGCTGGTCACCTCCACCAGGTCTCCCTCGCCGAAGCTGAGCTCCTCGTCGCGACCCCGACGGTCCAGGTGCAGGTCGGCGTCGTGCGTGCTGACCGCCGCGGGGGTGATCTTGACCAGGCCGGCGACCACGCTGCCGTTCTCGCGCGACCAGACGTACCGGGCGGTGCCGTCGGTGTCGACGCTGGCGACCTGCACCCGGTAGAGCTGGTTCTCCAGCCGCCGGTAGCCCGCGGAGGTGGTGATCTGGCACGGATCCGATCCGGGCGGTGACTCGGCGAGGGAGGCCGTCATCGTCGGCGGGGTCCGCTCCAGCCACGAGGCGCCGGCAAGACCGGAGCAGGTGTCGGTGGCGCCCACCTGCCGCAGCCGCAGCTGCCAGACGGTCTGCGCGCGGGTGGTCGTGTCCGGCCCGCCGAGCGCGGACTCGAGAAGGTCCGGTGCCTCGTCCGCGGTGACGTGGCGGGTCCACACGTCGAGGACCACGGCGTACCGCCCGTTCGTCGTCGGCTCCACCAGGCCTGGCAGTGACCCGCCCCGGCGCAGGAACGGCTGGTCCGCGAGCGCGGGGCCGGGGCCCGTTTCCGTCAGGGGCGTCTCCACCAGCGTCCCGGCGACGTAGAACCGCCCCGTCGACACGCGCAGGTCCGCCCACGCCGTACCGGAGGGCGTCGCGCCGGCGCCGTCGGTGACGGCGAACGCTGCGCCGGAGGCCGGACCGCCGGCTCGCCCGACCACGTCGCGGGTGCGGATCTCGTCGTGTCGCGCGGTGATCGCGGTCTGCTCGTTCCAGTCGGCGTCGAGGAGCACCCGCCCCTGCTGCAGCAGCACCGAGCGGTACCCGGCCTTGTCGTCGAAGGTCCATCGGCTGAAGTCGCCCTGCATGGTCAGCTCCCGAATATCCCGAGCTGCGACCCGACCGGGAGGTACGGGGCGAGCTGCTGGTCCGCCGCGCGCATCCGCAGCGGGCGATAGAGGTGGTGGTGGACACCCATCTCCGACTCTCGCTCGCCGCCGCTGGTGATGGCCGGTGAGCAGGAGGCGTCGAGCACGAGGTACGCCGGAGACGCCGGGTCGGTCGAGACGTAGACGGGGACGGGCGGGCCGTCGGCGGAGCCGGCCGGGACGCAGCGGTAGCGACGCGGTGTCCGTGAGGCCGGGCCGACGTAGCTGAACCGGACGCAGCCCACCTGCCGGTGCGTGACCTCGGCACGGCCGTCGAGGAGGCAGCTCGAGGCATCCATCGAGTGACAGCCGAGCCGACCGCGCACGGTGCTTCCGTCGAGGGTGGCGTGCGCGCCGGCGGCGTCGAGCGCGACGGTCCCCGAGGCAAGGGCCTGCGGGTCGATCACCGAGTCGACGACGGACACCGAGGGGACCGAGCCCGCGGCCTGCACAGCGCCGACGATCGAACGTTCGAGCCGGGCCACCAGGCCGTCGTTGGACCCGGAGCCGTCGGCCAGCACCCGAAGGGCCCCGGTCACCGTCGAGTGCGCCAGGGTCAGCGAGCCGAGCCTGCCGGGCTCGACCACGACGTCGCCCTCGAGGAGCAGGCCGTCGATGACGACGCTGGCGCCCGCCGCGCCGGTGACCCGCAGCGTCCCCCTGACGTGCGGGCGCAACCCGTCGGGGGTGTACCGGCCCGGTGCCGGGGCCTCGACATCGCCGTCAGGCAGGATGCGGACCGGCCAGCGCGCCGCGACCAGCACCAGCCGCGTCCCGGTGGGGACCTCGACGGCCAGGTCGCCGTCGTACCTGGCGCTGTCGGCCACTGACACCGTCGCCGTGGCGGAGAGCGCGGTG
>JALZDI010000255.1 GCA_030862655.1 Actinomycetota bacterium
GGGCTCCCCGGGGAGGCAGGGCTCGCGCTGAAGACAGGCCCGGCGGCCGGCCCGGCCGGCGCGCCGGCGCATCCGGCGAGGCCGGCACCGAGAGCCGCGAGGGCGCAGACCGCGCGCAGGCCCATGCCCCGACGTTACGGCAGTGCGCCAACCCACCCCGAGAGTCGACGTTCACCCGCCCGACACCCCGGCGTGTTGCTGAGATTTGTCACACTCGGCGTGAGGGGCATAGGGGTTCTGGGGTACGGGTCGGCGACCACCGGCTACGGTTCAGTCCGGATCGGCAGAGCAAGGAGCAGTGCGGTAGTGGCTAGCAAGACCTCGACCAGCGCCAACGGCGCGCGGCGGCTCGTGATCGTCGAGTCGCCGGCCAAGGCGCGCACGATCGCGGGCTACCTCGGACGTGGCTACGTCGTGGAGTCCTCGATCGGCCACATCCGCGACCTCCCGCAGAGCGCGGCCGAGATCCCGGCCAAGTACAAGGGTGAGCCGTGGGCCCGCCTCGGCGTCAACGTCGAGCAGGACTTCACCCCGATCTACGTCGTGCCCAGCGACAAGAAGCAGCAGATCAGCAAGCTGCGCAAGCTGCTCAAGGAGTCCGACGAGCTCTACCTCGCCACTGACGAGGACCGCGAGGGGGAGGCGATCGCCTGGCACCTGCTCGACGAGCTCAAGCCGCAGGTGCCGGTGCGCCGGATGGTCTTCCACGAGATCACCCGCCGCGCGATCGAGGAGGCCGTCGACAACGCCCGCGACATCGACGAGCACCTGGTAGACGCGCAGGAGACCCGGCGCATCCTCGACCGCCTGTACGGCTACGAGGTCTCGCCGGTGCTGTGGAAGAAGGTGATGAGCGGACTGTCCGCCGGGCGCGTGCAGTCGGTGGCGACCCGCCTCGTCGTCGACCGTGAGCGTGAGCGGATGGCCTTCCGCACCGCGCACTACTGGGACCTCGAGGCCACCTTCGACGCCGGCGAGCGGCACAACAGCCCCGGTGACCCGCGCACGTTCCCGGCCCGGCTGGCCTCGGTCGACGGTGCACGGGTGGCGCAGGGTCGCGACTTCGCGTCGACCGGCGAGCTGAAGAACGCCGGCGGGGTCGTGCACCTCGACGGGGAGCGTTCCGGGGCGCTGGCGGCCGGGCTGCGCGACCAGACGTTCGCGGTGCGGTCGGTGGAGTCCAAGCCGTACAAGCGCTCGCCGTACGCGCCGTTCCGCACCACGACGCTGCAGCAGGAGGCCTCCCGCAAGCTCGGGTACGGCGCCTCGCGCACCATGCAGGTCGCGCAGCGGTTGTACGAGAACGGCTACATCACCTACATGCGCACCGACTCCGTCACGCTGTCGAGTACGGCGATCGCGGCGGCGCGTGACCAGGTGCGCGAGCTGTTCGGGTCCGAGTATCTCCCCGAGCAGCCGCGCGTCTACCAGAGCAAGGTCAAGAACGCGCAGGAGGCACATGAGGCGATCCGCCCGTCCGGCGAGTCCTTCCGCACCCCGGCCGAGACGGGCCTGAACGGCGACGAGTTCCGTCTCTACGAGCTGATCTGGATGCGCACGGTCGCCTCGCAGATGAAGGACGCGCAGGGCCGCACCGTCACTGTCAGGCTGGGCGCCACCGCAACCACCGGGCCCGGTCGAGAGGTCGACCTCGGCGAGTTCGACGGTGCGGACTGCGAGTTCACCGCGTCCGGCCGGGTGATCACCTTCCACGGGTTCCTCAAGGCCTACGTCGAGGGCGCCGACGACCCCGAGGCCGAGCGCGACGACCGCGAGACCCGGCTGCCGGACGTGAGCGAGGGCGACCGGGTCCTGGTCGAGGAGATGCGCGCCTCGGACCACCAGACCAAGCCACCGGCGCGCTACACCGAGGCCACGCTGGTCCGCGAGCTCGAGCAGCGCGAGATCGGCCGGCCCTCGACGTACGCCTCGATCATCGGCACCATCCTCAACCGCGGCTACGTGTACAAGAAGGGCACCGCGCTGGTGCCGTCGTGGCTGGCGTTCGCGGTGGTCCGGCTGCTGGAGAACCACTTCTCCGGGCTGATCGACTACTCGTTCACCGCCGAGCTGGAGGACGTGCTCGACAATGTCGCTGCCGGCCGTGAGGTCGGGCCGAGCGTGCTGGCCCGGTTCTACTTCGGCAACGGCAGCCTCGAGGGCCTGAAGAACCTCGTCGGCGAGCTCGGTGACATCGACGCCCGCGCGCTGTCCACGTTCGAGATCGGCGACGGGGTCGCGGTGCGGGTGGGCCGCTACGGCCCCTACGTCGAGACTTCCGAGGGCATCCGCGCCAACGTACCCGAGGACCTGCCACCCGACGAGCTCTCCCTCGACAAGGCGCGCGAGCTGCTGGCCAACCCCGCCGGGGCCGAGACCGTGCTCGGCGAGGATCCCGAGACCGGCCGGCGGATCGTGGCCAAGAACGGCCGCTTCGGCCCCTACGTGACCGAAGTGCTCGAGGACGACGCCCCCAAGGACGCCACACGGCGTACCAGCTCGCTGTTCAAGAGCATGTCGCTCGACACGGTCACGCTCGAGGACGCGCTCCGGCTGCTGACGCTGCCCAGGGTGCTCGGCGAGCACCCCGAGACCGGTGAGGAGATCCAGGCCGCCAACGGGCGCTACGGGCCCTACATCCGCAGCGGCAAGGAGACCCGCTCGCTGGAGGCGGAGGAGCAGCTGTTCACGGTCACCCTCGACGACGCGGTGGCCCGGCTGCGGGAGCCGAAGCGACGCGGCCGTGCCGCGGCGACCGCGCCGCTGCGCGAGCTCGGCGAGGACCCCGAGACCAAGAAGCCGGTGGTGGTCAAGGAGGGCCGCTTCGGCCCCTACGTCACCGACGGCGAGACCAACGCGACGCTGCGCAAGGACGACAACCCCGACGACGTGACGCTGCTACGGGCCGCCGAGCTGCTGGCCGAGAAGCGCGCCAAGGGCCCGGCGCCGAAGAAGCGCGCAGCGAAGAAGACCGCCAAGAAGGCGACCAAGAAGACGACGAAGAAGACCGCCAACAAGACGGCCAAGAAGACCGCGAAGAAGAGCGACCCGAGCGCGTCGAACAAGTCCTAGGACCCGGTCACCTACGCTGAGACCGTGTCCCAGAGGTCCGTCGCGGACGACTTCGTCGGAGCACCCGCCCACTCGCTGGCCGCGGTGCTGCGGCTGCGCGCGTTCCGGCGGCTGTGGATCGGTCTGGGGCTGTCCAGCCTCGGCGACTGGCTGGGCCTGCTGGCGCTGACCGCGTTCGCCGGCGAGCTGGCCGGGGCGGGGTACGCCGAGAAGAACTTCGCGATCGCGGGCGTGCTGTTCCTGCGTGTCGTGCCGGCTGTGGTGATCGGCCCACTCGCCGGCTACGTCGCCGACCGGCTCGACCGGCGGCTCAACCTGATCGTCGGCGACCTGCTGCGGTTCGTGCTGTTCGCCTCGATCCCGATCGTGAGCACGGTGCTCGGCGACGACCGGCGCGGCCAGGCGCTGGCCTGGGTGTTCGTGGTCACCGTGCTGGTCGAGGCCATCAGCCTGGTGTGGCTGCCCACCAAGGACGCCACCGTCCCCAACCTGGTGCCGCGGGACCGGCTGGAGGCCGCCAACCAGCTGTCGCTGGTCACCACCTACGGCTCGGCGCTGCCGGCCGCGGGCATCTTCACGCTGCTGACCGCGTGGACGCAGAACATCGGCTCGCTGCTGGGCCGGTTCGACCCCAG
>JALZDI010000256.1 GCA_030862655.1 Actinomycetota bacterium
CCGACACGGCGATGCGCGGCATGCCGGATGCCGAGCTCGACGACCTCGCCGCGACCATCGCGGTCGCCCGGCTGGTGCTGGGGCCGTCGATGCGGATCCAGGCCCCGCCGAACCTGGTCGACGAGGAACACGCCCTGCTGCTGCGCGCGGGCATCGACGACTGGGGCGGTGTCTCGCCGCTCACGCCCGACCACGTCAACCCCGAGCGGCCGTGGCCGCAGATCGACCACCTGGCGCAGCGCAGCGCCGAGCAGGGTTTCGAGCTGCGCGAGCGGCTGACCGTCTACCCGCCGTACCTGTCCGGGCCGTGGCTGGACCCGCGGCTGCGCCCGCACGTCGACGCGCTCGCCGGGCCGGACGGGCTGGCGAACGCCGATGCGCCGGTGGTCGGCCGAGCGTGGCAGGACCCCGAGGACGCGCTGTCCGGCTCCGGACGGGTCGACCTGCACGTGGGCATCGACACCGAGGGCCGCAGCAGCGACCGGCGCGACGACTTCGACAGCGTGTACGGCGACTGGGCCGAGGTCGGCCGCCGCGTCTCTTCTCGTCCAGTCGACATGATTTCGGCCGACGTGCGCACGGCGCTGCGGCACGCCGCCGAGAACCCGGCGTCGCTGTCCGACGACGAGGCCTACGCGCTGATGACCGCCGACGGCGCCGCGCTGGAGGAGCTGTGCGCGCTGGCCGATGCCGTGCGCCGCGACACCGTCGGCGACACCGTCACCTACGTCGTCAACCGCAACATCAACTTCACCAACATCTGCTACACCGGCTGCCGGTTCTGCGCGTTCGCCCAGCGGGCCAGCGACGCCGACGCCTACTCGCTGTCGCTGCGGCAGATCGGCGACCGCGCCGCCCAGGCGTGGGAGCTGGGCGCGACCGAGGTGTGCATGCAGGGCGGCATCGACCCCGCACTGGGCGCGACGGCGTACTTCGACATCGTCGCCGAGGTGAAGCGGCGGGTGCCGCAGATGCACGTGCACGCGTTCAGCCCGATGGAGGTCGTCAACGGCGCCAACCGGGCCGGGATGTCGGTCCGGTCGTGGCTGCAGGCCGCCAAGGACGCCGGCCTGGACTCGATACCGGGCACCGCGGCGGAGATCCTCGACGACGACGTGCGCTGGGTGCTGACCAAGGGCAAGCTGCCCGCGTCGGCCTGGATCGAGGTGGTCACGACCGCGCACGCACTGGGGATCCCGTCGTCGTCGACGATGATGTACGGCCACGTCGACCACCCCGGGCACTGGGTCGCCCACCTGCGCACGATCGCGCGGATCCAGCGCGAGACCGGCGGGTTCACCGAGTTCGTACCGCTGCCGTTCGTGCACACCAACGCGCCGATCTACCTCGCCGGCATCGCCCGGCCCGGGCCGACCGCGTCCCAGAACCGTGCCGTGCACGCGGTCGCGCGGCTGATGCTGGACGGGCTGGTCGACCACGTGCAGTGCTCGTGGGTCAAGCTCGGTGACACCGGCGTCCAGCAGCTGCTGCAGGGCGGTTGCGACGACCTGGGCGGCACCCTGATGGAGGAGACCATCAGCCGGATGGCCGGCTCCGAGCACGGCTCGGCCAAGACCGTCGCCGAGCTCGAGGCCCTGGCTGCGGCGATCGGCCGTCCGGTGCGTCAGCGCACCACCACCTACGGCACCGTCGAGCCGACCGTCTCGGCCTGACCTTCGCGTCGAGACTGCGTGAGTGCCCCCGCCCCGTCGCGTCGAGACTGCGTGAGTGCCCCCGCCCCGTCGCGTCGAGACTGCGTGAGTGCCCACCCCGTCGCGTCGAGACTGCGTGAGTGCCCACCCCGTCGCGTCGAGACAGCGTGAGTGCCCACCCCGTCGCGCTCGGCCCGCGCGGCGTCCTCGACAATGAGCCGACAACCACCGGGAGCGAGGGAGGGACGATGGTGCGTCGCGCCCGGGTGGTTGCGCTCGCGGGGGTCGTCGTACTCCTGGCCGGTGCCTGCGGCGGTGAGGCAGCCCCGGAGCAGCTCCAGACGGCACCGACCACCCCGAGCGCGAGTACCCCGAGCGCCAGTACCCCGACCCCCAGCGACGCAGACGCCTCGGCGACGCCGAGGTCACAGCGACGCCGGGCACCGGAGCGGAGGAGCGGGTTGGCCCGGCTCGACCAACAGATGCTTGAGACACGGCTGGTCGCTGCGGCCTGGGACAACGACGTCGACCGGGCCCGGCGGCTGGTGGAGGCCGGGGCGGACGTCAACGCCCAGGACGAGAGCCAGCAGGGCGCCTATCTCATCGCGGCGAGTGAGGGCTACCTGCGGCTGCTCGACCTTACTCTGCGGCACGGCGCGAACGTGCGCAGCCTGGACCGCTTCGACGGCACCGCGCTGATCAGGGCGGCCGAACGCGGGCACGCCGACATCGTCGGCCGGCTGCTGCAGACGTCCCTCAAGGTCGACCACGTCAACAACCTCGGCTGGACCGCCCTGCACGAGGCGATCATCCTCGGCGACGGCACCCGGCCGTACGTCGACACCGTGCGGCTGCTCGTGGCCGGCGGCGCCGACGTCGACCTGCCCTCGCGGCGTGACGGCGTACGACCGTTCGAGCACGCACGCCGCCACGGTTTCGGCACCATCGCCGCGACGCTACGCAAGGCCCTTCGCGCCGAGCGCATCAGCCGTGCCGAGGCCGACCGGCGTCTGCTCGCGGCCTCGCGTCGGGGCAACCCCGACGCGGTGGCACTCGCGCTACGGGCCGGTGCACGGCTCGAGACCCGCGACGACGACCGGCGTACCCCTCTGCTCCTGGCCGCGATCCACGACCACGTCGACGTCGCACGGTTGCTGGTCAAGCTGGGCGCGAACCCGGACGCGCTCGACTACCGCCACGACAGTGCGTGGCTGGTCACCGGGGTGACCGGCAGCGTCCCGATGGCGGAGACGCTGCTGCGTGCGCACCCCGGCCTGGGGCTGACCAACCGGTTCGGTGGCACCGTGCTGATCCCGGCCAGTGAGCGCGGCCACGTCGGCTACGTGCGGCGCGTGGTGCGGACGGACATCGCCGTCAACCACGTCAACGACCTCGGCTGGACCGCGCTGCTCGAGGCCGTCATCCTCGGCGACGGCTCCCGCCGCTACCAGCAGATCGTCGGCATCCTGCTGGACTCCGGCGCGGACCCGGCCATCGCCGACGCCGACGGGGCCACGCCGCTGCAGCACGCACGTTCGCGTGGCCATGACGAGATCGCCCGGCTCCTGCGCAGGGCGTCGCGCTGACCTAGGCTCGACCGCAGAGCACGTCGAGAGGGGTGTCGATGAAGGCGCTGACGGTCGTCCCGCTGCAGGCGGACTCGCTGGCCGTGCGGGAGGTGGCCGATCCGGCGCCGGCCGACGACGAGCTGCTGGTGGACGGGCTGGCGGTCGGCGTGTGCGGCACCGATCGGGAGATCGCCGCCGGCGACTACGGCCGGGCGCCCGCGGGCGAGGACCGGTTGGTCATCGGCCATGAGTCGCTGGGGCGGGTGCGCTCGGCCCCGCCCGGCAGCGGCTTCGACACAGGTGACCTGGTCGTGGGCGTCGTACGCCGTCCCGATCCCGTGCCGTGCGGCGCGTGCGCCCACGGTGAGTTCGACATGTGCCGCAACGGCGAGTACGTCGAGCGGGGCATCAAGGCGCTGCACGGCTACGCCAGCGAGCAGTGGGCCGTCCACCCCGAGTACGCGATCAGGCTCGACCCTGGCCTC
>JALZDI010000046.1 GCA_030862655.1 Actinomycetota bacterium
GCCGGTCGGGGCCGCAGCCTGGTGACGCGCATCCAGCGGCAGAAGTCGGTGCGCGACCTCGTCGCCTCCGTCGGCACCACCAAGGCGCAGGCCAAGGGCGCGGCGACCACCGCCCGCAAGAACGCCTCGACCACGGCCTCGACCGCCAAGAAGGACGCGTCGAGCACGACCTCGACCGCCAAGAGGAGCGCGTCGAACACCCGGTCGCAGGCCAAGAAGAGCGCCACGCGCACCCAGTCGCGCGCCAAGGCGGCCAACACGTCCGCTCGCAAGACGGCCCAGACCGCTGGCACCGCCGCCAAGCAGTCGGCCGAGAAGGTCGGTGACTGACCGCCGCTGACGCGGCGCACGCCTCGTCAGAGCAACCGCGCCCCCGGCTCTCCTCGCGGAGACCGGGGGGCGCGTTGCGCTGACCCGATACGCTCGTGTGCGTGGCGTCTCTCCTCAACCCGTTCGCGATCGAGAGCAGCATCCTGCTGGTCGCCGCGCTCGCGCTGTTCGTGCTGAAGGCCCTGGCGTTCCTCGACGCGCTGTCGCGCTCGGACCAGGTCTTCCCCGCCGCGGACAAGCAGACCAAGAAGTTCTGGCTGCTGATCCTCGGGCTCTTCCTCGTCGAGCACCTGATCTTCTGGCAGGTCATCGGGCTGCTCAGCCTCATCGGCACCATAGCCGCGCTGGTCTACGTGCTCGACGTCCGGCCCGCCGTACGCGCGCTCACCCGTCGCTGACTCCGCCCCGCCACCCGTGCCGCTGCTGCCGACCACCGACACCCTCGTCGACTACCTGGTCACCGGCTCCGGCGAGCCGGCCACCGTGTTCGCGCACGGTCTGGCCGGCGGGATCGACGAGACCAGGCCGTTCGGCAGCGGTGTGCGCGGGACCCGGGTGTTCCTGCACTTCCGCGGCCACGGCGCCTCCACCGCACCGCAGACACCCTGGACGTACGACGCGGTCGCGCACGAGCTGCTCGCCGTCGCGGACCACGTGCACGCCACCCGCGGGCTCGGTGTCTCCCTGGGCGCGGGCGCCCTGCTGCGCCTCGCCGCAGACCAGCCGGACCGCTTCGAGCGGCTGGTGTTCGTGCTGCCGGCGACGATCGACCGCCCGCGCCGTGACGCGGCCGTCGCGCGGATGCGGCGGATGGCCGAGTACGTCGAGCGCCGTGACGTCGAGGGTGTGGCGGCACTGTTGCGCACCGAGCAGCCGGCGGGGGTTCGCGAGCGCCCTGACGTCGAGGTCTGGTCGCGCAGGCAGGCCAGACGGCTGACGGACAGCGCGGTCGCACGGGGCCTGCGGGAGCTGCCCGAGCAGCACCCGCTGCAGGACCGCCGCGTCCTGCAGGCGGTGCGCGCCCCGGCGCTGGTCATCGGCCAGCGCGGTGACGAGGCGCACCCGGCATCGGTCGCGGCAGAGCTGGCCGAGGCGCTCCCCGAGGGCCGGCTGGCGATGTTCGACGCCGGGGGAGTGCTGTGGTCGCATCGCCGTGAGCTACGCGAGCTGATCGGAGGTTTCCTCAATGAGGATGGACGTCGTCGAGGCTGACATCACCACGCTGGACGTCGACGCGATCATCAATGCCGCCAACCCCGCGATGCGCGGTGGTGGCGGGGTCGACGGTGCGATCCACCGGGCCGCGGGGCCGGGGCTGCTGGAGGAGTGCCGCGAGCGCTTCCCCGACGGGCTGCCGACGGGTTCCGCGGGGTGGACGACCGCCGGCGACCTTCCCTGCCGGTGGGTCATCCACGTGGTGGGCCCCGACCGGCACGCGGGGCAGACCGACCCCGACCTACTGGCCTCGTGCTACCGCGAGGCGCTGCGGTGCGCGGACGAGGTCGGCGCCACGATCCTGGCGTTCCCGCTGGTGTCGGCCGGTGTCTACGGCTGGGACCCCGACGAGGCGGCGCGGATCGCCGTACACGCACTACAGGGCACGCCCACGCGGGTGCAGGAGGTGCGGCTGGTGGCTTTCAACCAGGCCGGTGTCTCCGCCTGGTCGGCGGCCGTCGACGCCGGCTAGCGCTGCGGGCGGGCTAGGCGGAGGTCGCCTCCATCGGCTGGTCCTGCGGTGGGGTGACCGAGGCCATCGGGATCCAGAGCGTGTCCCCGTGCTCCGCGTTGCCTCGCCGGGCGAGCACGAAGAGTAGCGCCGACAGCCGGTTGAGGTAACGCGCGGCCAGCGGGTCGACCTCGTCGCCGTACTTCTCGACCGCCGCCCAGATCGTGCGCTCGGCGCGGCGGACGACCACGCGGGCCTGGAAGATCAGCGAGGAGGCGGCGGTGCCGCCCGGCAGCACGAAGCCCTCCGCGCGGGGCAGGTCCGCGCTGAAGTGCTCGATGGCCCGCTCGAGCCGGTCGATGTGGCCCTGCGTGATGTGCGCGGTGTCGGCACGGCGCCGCCCGACCGGCACCATCAGGTCGGAGGCGAGGTCGAACAGGTCGTGCTGGACGCTCGCGAGCGTCGCGACCATGTCCACGCTCGCGGTGCCGGCCAGCGCCATGGCCGTGCCGATCACGGAGTTCGCCTCCTCGCAGTCGCCGTACGCCGCGAGGCGGAAGTCGTCCTTGGCGACGTCGCCGAAGTCACCCAGCGTGGTGTGGCCGTCGTCGCCTCCACGGGTGAAATGCGGGACTGTGGCCTGGTCCTCCGTCTTTGGGTCTGCACTCATGGCCGTTAGTGTAGGGGACTTGCCGCGTGGGTAACTTCTCCACACTGCCCCTCACCCAGGACGCACGACCGTACGCCCCGATCCGGGAAGGAACGTCATGAGCACGCAGACCACCCAGGCCAAGATCCCGCCTGGCGGCGAGGAGGGGCCGCTGCGGTCCCACGACGTCAAGGGTGGCTGGGCGACCGTCGACAAGTCGGTCTTCTTCGCGTCCTTCGGCATCATCCTCGCTCTCACCATCGTCGGCATGGTGTGGCCGACGAAGGTCGGAGCGATCGCCACGACCGCGCTGGGCTGGGCGACGGAGTCCTTCGGCTGGTTGTTCATCCTCGCCGCCAGCGGCTTCGTGATCTTCTCCCTGGTGCTCGCGTTCGGCCGCTACGGCCGGATCCCCCTGTCCCGGGACGGTGAGGAGCCCGAGTTCTCCACGGTCTCCTGGGTGGCGATGATGTTCAGCGCCGGTATGGGAATCGGGCTGATGTTCTTCGGCGTCTACGAGCCCGCCTACCACATGGCGAACCCGCCGCCGTTCGTCGAGGCGCAGGGCGGCAGTCCCGACGCCGCTCAGGAGGCGATGGCGGTCACGTTCTTCCACTGGGGCTTCCACCCCTGGGCGATGTACGCCGTGGTCGGGCTCGCGCTGGCCTACTCCACCTTCCGGATGGGCCGGGGCAACCTGATGAGCTCGCCCTTCCAGGCGATCTTCGGCAAGGAGAGGATCGAGAACCGCGGCTGGGGCAAGCCCATCGACGCGCTCGCGATCATCACCACCAAGTTCGGGTCGGCGACGTCCCTGGGCCTCGGCGCCCTCCAGATCGCCGCCGGGTTCACCCTGCTGAGCACCGGCAAGTTCGCGCAGAACCCCGGTGTGGCCGTGCCGATCGTCGTGATCATGGTGCTGACCGTCGGCATCGTGCTGTCGGCGGCCAGCGGCGTCTCGCGCGGCATCAAGTGGCTCTCCAACACCAACATGGTGGTGGCCGCGCTGCTGGTGCTGTTCGTCTTCGTCGTCGGGCCGACGATCTTCATGCTCGACCTGCTGCCGAACGCGATCGGCGCGTACCTGTCGGGCCTGGTCCCGATGAGCTTCAACACGGCCGTGTTCGGCGGCGGCAGCTGGCTCTCGGCCTGGACGATCTTCTACTGGGCCTGGTGGATCTCCTGGACGCCCTTCGTGGGCACCTTCATCGCCCGCATCTCGCGCGGCCGCACGATCCGCGAGTTCGTGATCGGCGTGCTGCTGGTACCGACCGCCATCAGCGTCGTGTGGTTCGTGGTCTTCGGCGGCGCGGGCATCAGCGAGCAGTTCGCCGGCACCGACATCGCCGGGGCGGCCGACGAGGCCGCGGGCTTCTTCCTGCTGCTGCAGGAGTACCCCTGGCTGCCGCTCACGGCGGGTGCGGTGATCTTCCTGACGTCGATCTTCTTCGTCAGCGGGGCCGACGCCGGCGCCCTGGTGCTGAGCACCTTGTCGTCGCGCGGGCGCACCGAGCCATGGACCCCGCTGGTCATCCTGTGGGCGGTGATGACGGGTGCCGTCGCCGCGATGCTGCTGATCGTCGGTGGCCTCGGTGCGCTGCAGACGTTCACCATCCTCGCGGCGAGTCCGTTCGTCTTCGTGCTGATCGGGCTGTGCGTCGCGCTCTACATGGATCTGCGACGTGACCCGCTGCGGCAGCGTCGTCAGGGCCCGGTCCGCGGCCACGTGCCGGTGACCAGCCCGCCCCGGGCACCCTTCACCGAGGGGTCGCCCATCGGCGGCGGGGGCGGCAACGGGCACGGGACTCCCGCAGGCGCGGACACGCCCGAGCCGGAGGCGGAGCCTGCCGGCGCCGGGGCCCCGTCGAGGGGCTACTCGGCGCGTGCCGGCCGAGGCCCGGCCGACTGGATGCGTGGCGTGCTCGGCCGCTCGACCTGAGCCTCAGGGCTTGCGGATGCGGCCACGGGACTTGGCGCGTTCCGTGGCCGCAAGAACCACCTTGCGGATGCGCACCGCCTCCGGGGTGACCTCCACGCACTCGTCCTCGCGGCAGAACTCCAGCGACTGCTCCAGCGAGAGCCGGCGCGGGGGGATGAGGCGTTCGAGCTCCTCCCCGGTGGAGGAGCGCACGTTGGTGAGCTTCTTCTCCTTGGTGATGTTGACGTCCATGTCGTCGGCCCGGGAGTTCTCGCCGACGATCATGCCCTCGTAGACCTCAGTCGTCGGTTCGACGAAAAGGGTGCCGCGTTCCTGCAGGTTGAACATGGCGTACGACGTGGCCGCGCCGGCGCGGTCGGCGACCAGGGAGCCGGTCGGACGGGTGCGCAGGTCGCCGGCCCACGGCTCATAGCCCTCGAACACGTGGTGCGCGATGCCGGTGCCGCGGGTGTCGGTGAGGAAGTCGGTGCGGAAGCCGATCAGGCCTCGGGCGGGCACCAGGAACTCCATCCGCACCCAGCCGGTGCCGTGGTTGGTCATCTGCTCCATCCGACCACGGCGTACGGCGAGCAGCTGCGTCACCGTGCCGAGGTACTCCTCGGGGCAGTCGATGGTCAGCCGCTCCACCGGCTCGTGCACCGCGCCATCGACGTCGCGCGTGACCACCTGCGGCTTGCCGACGGTGAGCTCGTAGCCCTCGCGGCGCATCTGCTCCACCAGGATCGCCAGCGCCAGCTCCCCACGGCCCTGCACCTCCCAGGTGTCGGGTCGCTCGGTCGGCAGCACGCGGATCGACACGTTGCCGACTATCTCCCGGTCGAGCCGGTCCTTGACGAGCCGCGCCGTCACCTTGTGGCCCCTCACCCGGCCCGCCAGCGGTGACTGGTTGGTGCCGATCGTCATCGAGATCGCGGGCTCGTCGACCGTGATCAGCGGCAGCGGCTCGGGCCGGTCCGCGTCGGCGAGGGTCTCACCGATGGTGATCTCGGGGATACCCGCGACCGCGATGATGTCGCCCGGGCCGGCGTGGGTGGCGGGCACCCGCTCCAGGGCCTCGGTCATCAGCAGCTCGGTGATCCTGACCCGCTCCACCGAGCCGTCGCGGCGGCACCAGGCCACGCTCTGGCCCTTGTCGATCGTGCCCTCGTGCACCCGGCACAGCGCGAGCCGGCCGAGGAACGGCGAGGCGTCGAGGTTGGTGACGTGCGCCTGCAGCGGTGCGCCCTCGGTGTAGCGGGGCGCGGGCACGGACTCCAGGATCGTGCGGAACAGCGGCTCGAGGTTCTCGGCGTCGGGCATGCCGCCGTCCGCCGGCTGTTCGGTGGACGCGCGTCCGGCCTTCGCCGACGCGTACACGACCGGGAAGTCGAGCGCGTCCTGGTCGGCGGTGTCGTCAAGCAGGTCCAGGAACAGCTCGTAGGTCTCGTCCACCACTTCGGCGATCCGGGCGTCGGGACGGTCGACCTTGTTGACCACCAGCACCACCGGGATCTTGCGGGCGAGCGTCTTGCGCAGCACGAACCGGGTCTGCGGCAGCGGGCCCTCCGAGGCGTCGACCAGCAGCACGACGCCGTCGACCATCGACAGGCCGCGCTCGACCTCGCCGCCGAAGTCGGCGTGGCCGGGGGTGTCGATGATGTTGATCGTCACCGGCCCAGAGGATGCGGCGCCGTCGGGGCCGGCGTACCGGACCGCGGTGTTCTTGGCGAGGATCGTGATGCCCTTCTCGCGCTCCAGGTCGCCCGAGTCCATCGCCCGCTCGTCGACGTGCTGGTGCTCCCCGAAGGCGCCGGACTGCCACAGCATCGCGTCGACCAGTGTGGTCTTGCCATGGTCGACGTGCGCGACGATCGCGACGTTGCGCAGGTCGGAGCGCGCGACGGCGGTGGAGCCGCTGTCGGCCCGGCCGGCCGCGGTCATCGCTGTTCGCCCTGGCTCGCGCCGCGGTGGACCTTGTGCGGCGCCGCCTGCGCCCGCGGCTTCACCACGAGCAGGTCGATGTTCACGTGCGCCGGCCGGGTGGCCACCCAGCCGATGCAGTCGGCGACGTCCTCGGCGACCAGCGGCGCCTCGACCCCGGCGTAGACCTTCTCCGCCTTCTCGCGGTCACCGCCGAAGCGGGTGAGCGAGAACTCCTCGGTCTTGACCATCCCGGGTGCCACCTCCGTGATGCGCACGGGCTGGTCCACCAGCTCCAGTCGCAGTGTCTCGGTCATCACCGCCACTCCGTGCTTGGCCGCCGTGTAGCCCGCACCGCCCTCGTAGGCCAGGTGCCCGGCGATCGAGCCGACGTTGACGATCACGCCCTCACCGCTGGCCACCAGGGCCGGGAGCATGGCCTGCGTGACGTGCAGGGTGCCGAGGACGTTGACGTCGTACATCCGCCGCCAGTCCTCGGGGTCGGTCTCGGTGATCGGCTCCTGGCCGAAGGCGCCGCCCGCGTTGTTGACGAGTACGTCGACCGGCGTACCCGCGCGGTCGGCCAACTCCGCGACCGACCGCGCGTCGGTCACGTCACAGGCCACGGCCACGCCGTGTATCTCCTTGGCCAGCGCCTCCACCCGCTCGGCACGACGGGCGGCGCACACCACCTCGAAACCCTCCGCGGCCAGCACGCGTGCGGTGGCCTGCCCGATGCCGCTGCTCGCACCGGTCACGACGGCACGGCGTGGTCCTCTGGGTTCCATGCGCCGATCCTCCCAGACCCCTGCGCACCGGCGGCAGCGGGGAATGGGGGAGGATCGTTGGCTGTTGTCACCCTCTCGAGGAGGTTTCTGCTGCCGATGAAGCGCGTGGCCATGCTGAGCGTGCACACATCGCCGCTGGACCAGCCCGGGACGGGCGACGCCGGCGGCATGAACGTGTACGTCATCGAGCTGGCCAAGCAGCTCGCCGACCTCGACGTGGCCGTCGAGGTCTTCACCCGCGCGACCTCCAGCGACCTGCCCGACCTGGTCGAGGTCGCGCCGGGGGTCTCGGTGCGCCACGTCGCCGCCGGACCGTACGAGGGGCTGGCCAAGGAGGACCTCCCCGGGCAGCTGTGCACGTTCGCGCGCGACCTGCTGCGGGTCGAGGCCCAGCAGGAGCTCGGCTGGTACGACGTGATCCACTCCCACTACTGGCTGTCCGGCCAGGTGGGCGCGCTGGCCGCGGACCGGTGGGGCATCCCGCTGGTGCACTCCATGCACACGATGGCCAAGGTCAAGAACACCGCCCTGGCCGACGGCGACCGGCCCGAGCCATGGGGCCGCGTCGTCGGGGAGGAGCAGGTGGTCGAGTTCGCCGACCACCTGATCGCCAACACCGACGACGAGGCGGCGCAGCTGGTGCACCTGTACGACGCCGACCCGCTCCGGGTCAGCGTGGTGCACCCCGGCGTCGACCTGGAGGTGTTCCGCCCCCGAGACACGACGCAGGCACGGCGCGGGCTCGGCCTGCCGGCCGAGGCCACCGTGCTGCTTTTCGCCGGGCGCATCCAGCCGCTGAAGGCCCCCGACGTACTGCTGCGTGCGGTCGCCGTACTCCTCGACCGCGACCCGGCGCTGCGCGACCAGCTGGTGGTGCCGGTCGTCGGCGGCCCGTCCGGCAGCGGCCTGGAGGAGCCGACCGCGCTCGTCGACCTCGCCCGTGACCTCGGCGTCGCCGACGTCGTGCGGTTCGTGCCGCCGGTGTCGCAGGACGAGCTGGCGCAGTGGTACGCCGCGGCGTCGCTGGTGTGCGTGCCCTCCTACAGCGAGTCCTTCGGCCTGGTGGCCGCCGAGGCCCAGGCGTGCGGCACGCCGGTGGTGGCAGCGTCGGTGGGCGGGCTGACCACGGTGGTGGCCGACGGGCAGACCGGGCTGCTCGTGCCCGGTCACCAGCCGCACGACTACGCCGGCGCCTTCGCCCGGCTGGTCGACGACCCTGGCCTGCGCGCACGGATGTCGGCGGCCGCGGTGCGCCACGCGACCCGCTTCGGGTGGCGGCGCACCGCGCGGGACACGCTGTCGGTGTACGAGCAGGCGGTCCTCAGCCGGTTCGGGGAGCCGGTGAGTGTGCATGGCTGAGCCCGCGAGCGCGGCGGACGCTGCGGCGCAGGCCGTACGCGATGCGCTGTCCGCCACCGAGCTGGAATGGGCCGAGCCCCGCGACGGCGTCTTCACCATCACCCTGCCCGGCACCCGCAAGCTGCAGACGCCGTGCCAGATCCGGGTCGGCGAGCACGCGTTGGCCGTGCACGCGTTCGTGGCCCGCAAGCCCGACGAGAACCATGCGGCGGTCTACCGCTGGCTGCTGGAGAAGAACCTGCGGCAGTACGGCGTGGCGTTCGCCGTCGACCACAACGGCGACATCTACCTCGACGGGCGGCTGCCGCTGCGGGGTGTCGACGTCGATGAGGTCGACCGGCTGCTCGGCTCGGTGCTGACCTACGCCGACGAGTCGTTCAACACGATTCTCGAGCTCGGCTTCGCCGGCTCCATCCGGCAGGAGTGGGAGTGGCGGCGCGCCCGCGGCGAGCCCACGCACAACCTCGAGGCGTTCCGCGGCTGGCTCGAGCGCGAGGCCTGACGGGCGGGTCCTCAGCGGCCCTGGCTGGCGACGGCGGCGATCGCGTCCTTCGCCGCCTCCGGGTCG
>JALZDI010000257.1 GCA_030862655.1 Actinomycetota bacterium
CCACCGGCACCGTGTGCGGGGTCGGGCTCCCGCCCGGGCTGGAGGACGGCTCCCGGCTGCCGGAGCCGGTCTTCACGCCGGCCACCAAGGCGGCCATCGGCGACCACGACGAGAACATCTCCTTCGACACCGTCGTCGGCCTGGTCGGCGCCGAGGCGGCCGCGACGCTGCGCGAGCTGACCCTGCGGGTCTACGCCCGCGCCGAGCAGGTCGCCCGCGACCGCGGCATCGTGCTGGCCGACACCAAGCTCGAGTTCGGCACCCGCGCCGACGGCACGGTCGTGCTCGCCGACGAGGTGCTCACCCCCGACTCCTCGCGGTTCTGGCCTGCCGAGCGGTGGCAGCCCGGGCGCGCGCAGGAGTCGTACGACAAGCAGTTCGTGCGCGACTGGCTGACCTCGGCGGAGTCGGGCTGGGACCGAGGCTCGGACACCCCGCCCCCACGGCTGCCGGACCACATCGTGCAGCGCACCCGGGCGCGCTACCTCGAGGCCTTCGAGCGGCTGACCGGGCGGTCGTTCGACTGACCGTCGACCCGCGGACCCGCGGGCATTAGGTTGGGCTGTACGCGTCAGTAGATCCGCAGACCTGCCCCTGGAGGTGCGACGGTGCTCAACCTGGCCATGCTGCTCGAAGACTCCGCCCGCCGTGTGCCCGACCGCGAGGCGGTCGTGCTCGGCGACACGAGGCTGCCGTACAAGGCCGTCAACGCCGCCGCCAACCAGGTGGCCAACCTGCTGGTGTCACGGGGCATCCGGCCCGGTGACAAGGTCGCGCTGACCTGCCCCAACCTGCCGTACTTCCCGATCGTGTACTACGGGATCCTCAAGGCCGGCGGGGTCGTCGTTCCCCTCAACGTGCTGCTCAAGTCGCGCGAGATCGCCTACCACCTCGACGACTGCGACGCGAAGGCCTACTTCTGCTTCGAGGGCACTCCCGAGCTGCCGATGGGCCAGGACGGGTGGAAGGGCTTCGGCGAGGTCGACGCCTGCGAGCACTTCTTCCTGGTCACCGCCGACCCGGCGGCCGCGTCGCCGATCGAGGGCGCGGAGACGTTCGGCCAGGCGGTGGCCCAGCAGCCGCCGACGTTCGAGGCCGCGGTCACCGACGCCGACGACACCGCCGTGATCCTCTACACCAGCGGTACGACGGGCAAGCCCAAGGGGGCCGAGCTCTCGCACAGCAACATGGTGATGAACGTCGTCACCGGGCACCGCCTGTTCGAGTCCACCCCCAGCGACCGCGACATCCACCTGGTCACGCTGCCGCTCTTCCACTCGTTCGGCCAGACCGTGCAGATGAACTCCGGCTTCGCCCTCGGGGCCACCCTGGTGCTGATGCCGCGGTTCGAGCCCGCCGGTGCGCTGCAGCTGATGCAGAAGGAGGACGTCACCTTCTTCGCCGGGGTGCCCACGATGTACTGGGGCCTGCTCGGCGCGCTCGACGATTCGGTCGACGTGAAGAGGATCGCGGGCAACCTGCGTCGGGCCGTCGCCGGTGGGTCGTCGCTGCCGGTGGAGATCCTCAAGGAGGTCAGGTCGCGCTTCGGCGTGCAGCTGCTCGAGGGCTACGGGCTGTCGGAGACCTCGCCGGTCGCGACCTTCAACCAGCTGGACCAGGAGCCGCGCGCGGGCTCGATCGGTACGCCGATCTGGGGCATCGAGGTCAAGCTCGTGGACCCGGAGTGGAAGACGATCGAGGGCGCCGACGAGGTCGGCGAGATCGCGATCCGCGGGCACAACATCATGAAGGGCTACTACCAGCGACCCGAGGCCACCGCCGAGGTGATGCGCGACGGGTGGTTCCGGACCGGAGACCTCGCCCGCCGCGACGAGGACGGCTTCTACTACATCGTCGACCGTGCCAAGGACATGATCCTGCGCGGCGGGTTCAACGTGTACCCGCGCGAGGTCGAGGAGGTTCTGATGACGCACGAGGCGGTGTCGCTGGCCGCGGTCGTCGGCGTGCCCCACGAGAGCCACGGCGAGGAGGTCAAGGCGTTCGTGATCCGCAACGAGGGCGCGGACATCACCGAGGACGACCTGGTGGCCTGGGCCAAGGAGCAGATGGCCGGCTACAAGTACCCGCGCATCATCGAGTTCCGCGACGAGCTGCCGATGACCGCGACCGGCAAGATCCTCAAGCGCGAGCTGGTCGGCTGAGCACGGCCCGGACGCGACTCAGCGCCCTGGGACTCCCTCCTGCCCAGGGCGCTGGGCGCTGTGACCGTCCGGCGTCGTGGGGGCACTTGGTTGTGGACGCCGTGGCGGTCACAGGTGATGCGTACGGGAGGGGCGGCGGGATTGCAGCGCGGCGAGATTTCCTCGTCGAGTGGCGCGGTGCGTGCCTCGCGTGGCGCGTTGTGGTTGGACAAACCGGGCGCGGGACCACCGGAACGCGCCACGCGACGAGCGGGGACCACCGGAACGCGCCACGCGACGCCGGGACCTACACTGGGCCGGTCGCTCGCCGTACCCACCCTCAGGAGCCCGCGTGCCCCGTGTCGTCGTCGACGTCATGCTCAAGCCCGAGATCCTCGACCCCCAGGGCAAGGCCGTGCACGGCGCCCTCACCCGCCTCGGCATCGAGGGGGTCGCCGAGGTGCGGCAGGGCAAGCGGTTCGAGATCGAGTTCGACGGTGACCTGACCGACGACCGGCTGACGCAGGTGCACAGCGTCGCGGAGTCGCTGCTGTCCAACCCGGTGATCGAGGACTATGCGGTGCGCGTCGACCCCGGTGCCGACGTGGGGCGGGCCGACAGGTGAGGGTCGGCGTCGTCACGTTCCCCGGCTCCCTCGACGACCGCGACGCGGCCCGCGCCGTCGACATCGCCGGCGGCGAGGCGGTCCCGCTGTGGCACGGTGACCACGACCTGCGCGGCGTCGACGCGGTCGTGCTGCCCGGCGGCTTCTCCTACGGCGACTACCTGCGCTGCGGGGCGATCGCGAAGTTCGCACCGGTCATGCGCGAGGTGGTGGAGGCCGCCCGCGGCGGGCTGCCGGTGCTCGGCATCTGCAACGGCTTCCAGATCCTGTGCGAGGCGCACCTGCTGCCGGGTGCGCTGATCCGCAACGACCGACGCAGGTTCGTCTGCGTCGACCAGCGGCTGCGGGTGGAGAGCAACCGCACCGCCTGGACCTCGGCGTACGACGACGGCGCGGAGCTGACCATCGTGCTCAAGAACGGCGAGGGCGGCTTCGTCGCCGACGAGGCGACGCTGGACCGGCTCGAGGGCGAGGGCAGGGTGGTCGCCCGCTACCTCGGTGGCAACCCCAACGGCTCGCTGCGCGACATCGCCGGCATCGCCAACGAGCGCGGCAACGTCGTCGGCCTGATGCCGCACCCCGAGCACGCGGTCGAGTCGCTCACCGGGCCCGGCGAGGACGGGATCGGGTTCTTCGCCTCGGTGCTGGCCGTCACCCTCACCGCCTGACCCACGGCGTACGCGGCGCCCCGACGCGGGCGGAAAACAGAACGTCACCGGCTGTTCTCCATCGTTCCCGGCCCGAGCTCGAGGGGGAACGGGTGCCCTCGGTCGGGTGGTGGAGTCCCAGGGCCCAGCGGTCGAGCTCGCTCAGCCGAGGGCGACGAGGGTGACCGCAGCCCCGGCCATCGCGAGGCCGACGGCCTGGCCGCGGTGGATGTGCTCGCGCAGCACGAGCACGGCGAGCAGCACGGTGAACGCCGGATACAGCGAC
>JALZDI010000258.1 GCA_030862655.1 Actinomycetota bacterium
GTCCTGGTCGGTCGTCCGCGGCTGCTCGACCAGTGGTCGCAGCCCCTGCCTCCCGAGCTCGAGCGCGCCCTCGCCGGCGCCCAGGCTGCCGGCGGGACCGCCGTCGCCGTCGGCTGGGACGGCCGTGCCCGCGGGGTCGTCGTGGTCATCGACGCCGTCAAGCCGACCTCGGCCGAGGCGGTCGACCGCCTCCGCGACCTCGGCCTGACCCCGGTGCTGCTGACCGGCGACAACCAGACGGTCGCGCGCACGGTCGCCGCACAGGTCGGCATCGCTGCTGATGGCGTAATCGCCGAGGTGCTCCCCGCGGACAAGGTCGACGTCGTCAAGCGTCTGCAGTCGCAGGGGAAGGTCGTCGCGATGGTCGGCGACGGCGTCAACGACGCGGCCGCGCTCGCGCAGGCCGACCTGGGGCTGGCCATGGGCACCGGCGCCGACGTGGCCATCGAGGCCGGCGACCTCACCCTGGTACGCGGGGACCTGCGAGTCGCGGCCGACGCGATCCGGCTCTCCCGGCGCACTCTGGCCACGATCAAGGGCAACCTGTTCTGGGCCTTCGCCTACAACGTCGCCGCGCTGCCGCTGGCCGCCGCGGGTCTGCTCAACCCGATGATCGCCGGGGCGGCGATGGCGTTCTCCTCGGTGTTCGTGGTCAGCAACAGCCTGCGGCTGCGGGGCTTCCAGCCGGTCGCCGTCGACGCCGCGTCCTGACCCTGCGTCGTTGAGCGGCGCGTTCCGGTGGTGCGGTCCGGTTCGTCCCTACCCGACGCGCCAGTCGACGCCGCGCAATAGCATCGACTCATGGGTGACGGACACGCCCACGGGGCGCAGCAGATGCGCACGGTCGCGGGCGAGCACCGGCGCCGGCTGGTGCTCGTGCTGGTGCTCTCGGTGGTCATCCTGGTCGCCCAGGTCGTCGGCGGGCTGCTGTCGGGCTCGCTGGCCCTGCTCGCCGACGCCGGGCACATGCTCACCGACGTGTCCGGCCTGGGCCTGGCGCTGGTAGCGATCGCGCTGGCGCAGCACCCGCCGACGCTGACCCGCACCTGGGGCTACGCCCGCGCCGAGGTGCTGGCGGCCGCGCTGAACTCCGTGCTGCTCGTCGCGGTCGCGGGATGGGTGCTGTTCGAGGCATTCCGGCGGCTCGACGAGCCCGCCGACGTCGCCGGCGGCACCATGCTGGTCTTCGGCGCGGTCGGCCTGGTCGGCAACATGGTGGCGGTCTGGCTGCTGGTGTCGGTGCAGCGGCAGAGCCTCAACCTGCGCGGTGCCTACCTCGAGGTGGTCGGCGACGCGGTGGCCAGCGCCGGGGTGCTGGTGGCCGCGCTGCTCACCCGCTACGCCTCCTGGGAGGAGGCCGACACCGTGGTCGCGGTCGGCATCGCGGTGTTCATCCTGCCGCGCGCCCTGCGGCTGCTGCGCGAGGCGGTGCAGGTGCTGCTGGAGTCCACGCCGCACGACGTCGACCTGGCCGAGGTGCGCCGGCACATCCTGTCGCTGCCGCGGGTGCTGGATGTGCACGACCTGCACGCGTCCACGGTCACCTCCGGCCTGCCGGTGCTCAGCGCCCACGTGGTCGTCGACGCGGGCTGCTTCCGCGACGGCCACGCGCCGCAGGTGCTCGACCAGCTGCAGCACTGCCTGTCGGCCGACTTCGACGTGCAGCACTCCACCTTCCAGCTCGAGCCGGATGGCCATCTGCACCACGAGGGCGCCAACCACCCGTGACCGGCCACGCGACGAGGTGCGCAGGTTCGCGCAGAGAGTAAAGAAGCGGCCGTTTTTGACGCAAGGGTGACGGGGACGGCGCAGGCTGGACTCATGGCTGGGGGGTTGCTTGTCGTCGCCCGGCCGCGCGCTGGGCTGCTCGCGCTGCTGGCCATGCTCGCCATGCCGGCCCTGCTGGCGGGCCTGCTGCTCGGTCCCGCCGCGCCCGCCCTGGCGCACACGCAGCTCGACAACGCCGTGCCCACCGAGGGCGAGACCCTCACCAAGTCGCCCGGCAACCTACAGCTGGTGTTCACCGAGCCCGTCGACCCGTCGCTGGCCACCGTGGTGGTGCGAGGGCCGGACGGGCGCGACCTGGCCCGCGGCCCGGCGCGCCAGCTCGGCTCCGGCCTGGTGCAGCCGGTCGCCCCCTCCGCCGAGGCCGGCCGGGTGCGGGTCTTCTACCGGGTGGTGTCGCTGGACGGGCACCCGGTCACGGGCAGCTACAGCTTCGAGGTGCTGCGAGGCGACCCGAACGCCGCACAGGGGGGCCCCGACGCGGGGGAGGACGAAGGGACCACGCCTGCCGCCGGCGGGTCGTCGGGCTCCTCGACGCTGCTGCTGGGCGCCGGCGCCGTGCTCGCACTGCTGGGGGCCGGTGCGCTGCTCGCCCGTCGCCGTCGTGCCCCGGCCACCCCATGAGCACGGTCATGAGTGACCCCACGATCCGCCCATGACCACGTCAGCCTCCAGCCGGGTCGCACCCCCGCCGCATCCGCAGCGGCGGGGCGCTGCGGACGTCGCCGCCGCCCGGCCGGCCTGGCTGCTGGCGGCGCCGCCCGTCGCCGTACTGGTGCTGATCGTGGCGCTGGTGCTGGGTGGGGGCGCCCCGGAGCCGCCGGTGTCCGGGCTGCCCGACCCCGGCGCGCTGACCGCGTGGGGGCTTCCGGTGGCACGGCTGGCCTTCGACCTGTGCGCGGTCGGCGTGCTCGGCACGTTGGTGGTCACGTTGCTGCTGCCGGCCGAGGGGTGGGCCGCGTCGGCGGCGCAGACGCTGCGGACGGCGAGGTGGTTCGCCTCGGCGTGGGCGTGCTCGGCGGTCGCGGTGGTGCTGCTCACCGTCTCCGACGTGCTCGGCGTGCCGCTGGGCGCGGTGCTGGGCTCCGAGGGCCTGCTCGGCTACGTCTGGCAGCTGTCTCAGAGCCGCAGCCTGCTGCTGGCGCTGGCATGCGGGGTGCTGGTCGCGGGCTACAGCCGCTGGACCGTCTCCCGCGAGGGCGTCGCGGTGCTGGTCGCAGTCGCGGTGGCCGGCCTGATGCCGGTGCTGTTCGCCGGGCACTCCGCGGCCTCCTCCGACCACGACCTGGCCAGCTCCAGCCTGGTCGTGCACGTGCTCGGCGCCTCGGTGTGGGTGGGCGGCCTGTTCGGGGTGCTGCTGCTGCGGCGGCGGCCGCAGGTGTTGGCGCTCGTGCTGCCCCGCTACAGCGCGGTCGCGCTGGCGTGCTTCGCCGCTGTGGCCGCCTCCGGGCTGATCAACGCCTGGGTACGCGCGTCCAGCGACCTCACGGCGTGGGTGGCGTCGGGGTACGCCGCGCTGCTCGCGGTCAAGCTCGTCGCCCTGGCCGCCCTCGGCGTCGCCGGCTGGTGGCACCGGCGCCGCACCCTGCTCGCGGTGTCGGCGGGCCGCCCGCGGGCGTTCGCCCGGCTCGCCACGGTCGAGGCGCTGGTGATGGCGGCCACGGTCGCGGTGGCGGTCGCGCTCGCCCGCACACCGCCGCCAGCCGGGGCGGAGGTCGACATCCCCTCGCACGGGCTGGGCCACCCCACGCTGGGCAGCGACGTCGAGCCGTTCGGGGTGGGAAGGCTGCTCACCGAGTGGCGCCTGGACGCGATCACGCTGACCGTGCTGGCGGTCGCGTTCGGCTGCTACCTGGCCGGCTGGCGCCGGGTACGCCGGGCGGCGGCCGCGGGCGGCGTCGGCGGTGGAT
>JALZDI010000259.1 GCA_030862655.1 Actinomycetota bacterium
CGCTCGGCGACGGCGCGCATCTGGACGGCGTCGAAGCCGCCCTTCGAGGCCAGGGCGAGGGTGGCGTCGAGGATCCGCTTGCGGCGGTCACGCTGGGCGGCCGAGCCGAGGTTGTCGTCGGTCAGGGCACTCATCGGGTCCCCGTTCCCCGTCGTCCGCATCTGGGTCATCTATCCTCCACCCTCAAGTGACCGAAGCCACTGCGCAGGGCCGCGAGTCACGTCTACGCTAACATCTGCGGACAGCAAAACAGGAACACGTTACAGCAGAGCGGAGGTTGGTCTGTGCGCGTCGCTCTGCTGTCCTACCGCAGCAAGCCGCACTGCGGTGGACAGGGCGTCTACGTCCGCCACCTCAGTCGGGAGCTCGCCGCGCTCGGGCACACCGTCGAGGTCTTCTCGGGCCAGCCCTACCCCGAGCTCGACCCCGGGGTGCTGCTGACCAAGGTGCCCAGCCTCGACCTCTACCGCGAGCCGGACCCGTTCCGCACGCCGCGCCCCGGCGAGCTCCGCGACCTGCTCGACGTACTCGAGCTCGGCATCATGTGGACCGCGGGGTTCCCGGAGCCGCTCACGTTCAGCCTTCGGGCGGCCCGACTGCTGCGCGCGAGGGTGGGCGACTTCGACGTCGTGCACGACAACCAGTCGCTGGGCCTGGGCCTGCTCGGCCTCCCCGACGCCGGCCTGCCGGTCGTCGCCACCGTGCACCACCCGATCACGTTCGACCGCCGTGTCGACCTCGCCGCCGCCCGCAACCCGTGGCGCAAGCTGCTCACCCGCCGCTGGTACGGCTTCCTGCGCATGCAGGGCTACGTCGCCCGCCGGCTGTCCCAGATCGTCACTGTCTCGGAGTCCTCGGCCGGTGACATCGCGGCCGACTTCGGCGTCGACCCGGCTCGGCTGCGCACGATCCCGCTGGGGGTGGACGCCGAGACCTTCCGCCCGCCGACGGCCCCGCGCGTGCCGGGGCGCATCGTCGCGATGGCCAGCGCCGACACCCCGATGAAGGGGGTCCGCACGCTGCTGGAGGCGGTGGCCAAGCTGCGCACCGACCGCGACCTCGAGCTGGTGCTCGTCAGCAGGCCGGTGCCGGGCGGCCCCACCGAGCGGCTGGTGGAGGAGCTGGCGATCGGCGACGCCGTGCGGTTCACCAGCGGCCTGTCCGACGCGGACCTGGCCGCGCTGCTCGGTTCCGCCGAGGTGATGTGCGTGCCGTCGCTGTACGAAGGCTTCTCGCTGCCGACCGCGGAGGCGATGGCCTGCGGCACCCCGCTGGTGGTCAGCCGGGCGGGGGCGATCCCGGAGGTGGTGGGCCCCGACGGGCTGTGCGCCGACCAGGTCGCACCCGGCGACACCGAGGAGCTCGCCGGTGCGCTGGCCCGGCTGCTCACCGCACCGGAGCGACGCGCGGCGATGGGCGCGGCCGGGCGGGCGCGCGTGCTGGAGCGCTTCAGCTGGTCGTCGGTGGCCCGGTCGACCGCCGACTGCTACGCCGACGCCATCGCTCAGCACACAGCCGAGAACGCAG
Organism: Actinomycetota bacterium; assembly: GCA_030862655.1. Next base: position 1,528 of record JALZDI010000259.1, read on the forward strand.
CCCAGTACGCAGCCCAGCACCGGGGCGCCGCATGCTGACGGTCGACTTCCAGCGGCTCGGGGTCCGCCCCGGCGACCGCGTCCTCGACCTCGGCTGCGGTGCCGGACGACACGCGTTCGAGCTCTACCGCCGCGGCTGCCAGGTCGTCGCGCTCGACCAGGACGAGGCGGAGCTGCGCGCGGTCGCGGAGATGTTCACCGCGATGCGCGACGAGAACCAGGTACCGGCCGGCGCCACCGCGCGGACCGTGCACGGCGACGCGCTCGCGCTGCCGTTCCCCGACGGCCACTTCGACCACGTGGTCGCCGCCGAGGTCCTCGAGCACGTGCCGCAGGACGAGAAGGTGATGTCCGAGATCGTTCGCGTGCTGCGGCCCGGTGGGACTGCCGCGGTCACCGTGCCCCGCTGGTGGCCGGAGCGGGTGTGCTGGGCGCTGTCCGACGCCTACCACCAGGTGGAGGGCGGCCACGTGCGCATCTACACCGCGCGCGGGCTGGTCGGCAAGCTGGCCGACGCCGGACTGCAGGCCGTCGGCCGCGAGCACGCGCACGGGCTGCACTCGCCGTACTGGTGGCTCAAGTGCGCGGTCGGCGTCGACAACGGCGACCACCCGCTGCCGCGGCTCTACCACCGGCTGCTGGTGTGGGACCTGATGCGGCGGCCGTGGCTGACGCGTACGGCGGAGCGCCTGCTCAACCCGGTCCTCGGCAAGAGCCTGGTGCTCTACCTCCGCAGGCCGGCGGCGGAGCCGGGTCGTGCGGCGGCCTGACCTCCCCGAGGTGCCCGGGGTCCTCGACGCCGGGTCACTGGCCCGGACCGCGGAGGCGATCGCCGCGGTGCAGGAGCCGTCGGGGGCGATCCCGTGGTTCCCCGGCGGCCACGTGGACCCCTGGGACCACGTCGAGTGCGCGATGGCGCTCTCGGTCGCCGGGCGCCGCGCCGAGGCCGAGCGCGCCTACGGCTGGCTGTTCGCCACCCAGCGCGCGGACGGCTCCTGGCCGATCCGGGTGCGGGCGGGCCGGGTGGAGGACGCCGGAGCGGACGCCAACTTCACCGCCTACGCGGCCGTGGGCGTCTGGCACCACTGGCTGCTGACCCACCGCGAGCGCTTCCTGCGCACCGCCTGGCACCCGGTGCGTCGGGCGCTGGACTTCGTCACCAGGCTGCAGGCGCCGCGCGGCGAGGTGTTCTGGGCCCGCGGCGCCGAGGGGGTCGTCGACGAGACGGCGCTGCTGGCCGGCTGCGCCAGCATCCACCAGAGCCTGCGCTGCGGGCTCGCACTCGCCGACCTCGTCGGCGACCCGCAGCCGGAGTGGGAGCTGTCGCTGGGACGGCTCCGGCACGCCCTTCGCCGTCACCCCGAGGCGTTCGCCGAGAACGCCCGCTACTCCATGGACTGGTACTACCCCGTCCTCGGGGGTGCCGTCCGCGGCCACGACGGAGGCCGGCTGCTGCAGGAGCGCTGGGAGGAGTTCGTGATCCCCGGGTGGGGCGCCCGCTGCGTCTCCGACCACCCGTGGGTGACCGGGGCGGAGACCTGCGAGCTGGTGCTGTCCCTGGACGCCCTCGGCGAGCGAGGCGCCGCGCTGGAGCTGTTCGCGGCGATGCAGCACCTGCGCGACCCCGACGGCGCGTACTGGACCGGCCACGTCGTCGCCGACGGGGTGCGGTGGCCGGAGGAGCGCAGCACCTGGACGGCCGCCTCGGTGGTGCTCGCCGCGGACGCGCTGGCGGGCGCGACACCGGCCAGCGGGCTGTTCCGCGCCGCCGACCTGCCGACCGGGCTCGAGGTCGACCTCGCCGAGTGCGACTGCACCGTCTCGGCCGGCCCGCATCTAGCCCGAGAATAGAACACGTTCTATAGTGGGCGGAGCCGACAGGGAGGCGACCGACCCATGCCCCTCGCGACCAGCGACGAGCAGCGCGCGCTGCAGGACAGCATCCGCGCCTGGGCCGAGCGCGCCGCGCCGGTCACCTGGCTGCGCGAGAGGGCCGACGCCGGCCGGCCGACCCTGCCCGACGCGTGGTCGTCGCTGGCCGGCCTCGGGCTGCTCGGCGTCCACCTCGGCGAGGACGTCGGCGGCTCCGGCGGCACGGTCACCGACCTGGCGGCCGGCCTGGAGGAGGCCGCGCGCGTGCAGGCCCCCGGTGCGGTG
>JALZDI010000260.1 GCA_030862655.1 Actinomycetota bacterium
CACCGGCCTTCTTGCCCACGCCCTTGCCACGCACCCGGAAGGTCCGTCCGCTGCTGGTTCCGGCGGGAACCTTCAACGTGACCTTCCCGTCCAGGGTCGGCACCGCCAACGTAGTGCCCAGCGCGAGCTCCGGGAAGGTGACCGGGACCGAGATCGTCAGGTCATCACCGGATCGTCCGAACACCTTGTTGCTGTTGACGTGCACCACGACGAACAGATCACCCGATGTGGCGCCTTGACGCCCGGGCTCGCCCTGTCCCGCCAGCCGGATCCGCTGCCCGTCGTCCACCCCTGGCGGGATGCGCACGGTCAGCGTCCGGGTGCGGGTGCTGATGCCCTCACCGGCGCAGTCCTCGCACGGGCTGTCGATGATCTGGCCGCGTCCCCGGCAGTCCGGGCACGGCTCGCTGAACGCGAACGCGCCCTGGTTGCGGGTGACCAGACCCGCTCCACCGCAGGTGGAGCAGCCGCGCGGCCGGGTTCCGGGCTTGGCGCCCGAGCCCCGGCAGGTCTGGCAGGTCGCCGGGCTCGACAGCCGCAGCGGCACCGTGGCACCGCGCACCGCCTCGTAGAAGTCGATGCGCACCTCGGTCTCGACGTCGGCCCCGCGCCGCGGCCTGCTGGCCGTGGTCGGGCCCGCGCCGCCACCGGGTCGCCGGTTACCGAACAACCCGCCGAACAGGTCGCCCAGGCCACCGGCCCCCTGCTGACCGCCGAAGAGATCACCGAGGTCGAAGCCGCCACCGGCACCGCCGGGACCGCCGAAGCCGCCCGGAGCACCGAAACCTCCGCCCGCGCCGCCGAGCCCGCCGGCTCCGAAGAGCCGCCGGGCCTCGTCGTACTGCTTGCGCTTGTCGGGGTCGGACAGCACCCCGTAGGCCTCGGAGACCGCCTTGAACTTGGACTCGGCCTGGGCGTTGCCGGGGTTGGCGTCGGGGTGGTTCTCCCGCGCCAGCTTCCGGTACGCCTTCTTGATGTCCTCGGACGAAGCATCGGAGGAGACGCCCAGCTCAGCGTAGAAATCCTTGTCGAGCCATTCCCTGGCACTCACCGGACGCTCCTCCTTCCGCTCATGGTCACTCTTGTTCGGTGGACTCGCCGGACTGGCCGGCACCGGCCTCGGACGCGGTTTCGCCGTCTGCCTCGTAGTCGGTCACCGCGACCATCGCCGGACGCAGAACCCGCTCGCCGAACCGGTAGCCGCGGCGCATCACCGTGGTGACCGTGGGTCCGGAGACCTCCGACGAGGTGGTGTGCTGGACGGCCTCGTGCACCGACGGGTCGAACTCGTCGCCCTCGGCGCCGAACGCCTCCAGACCAGAGGAGTTCAGCGTGCCGATGAGCTTGTCGGCCACCGCCTTGAACGCGCCGTTGAGGTCGCCGTGCGCCTCGGCCCGCTCCAGGTCGTCGAGCACGGTCAGCAGGTCACCGGCCACCGACGCCTTCGCGGCGGCGATCACCGATTCGCGGTCGCGTTCCACCCGCTTGCGGTAGTTCGCGTACTCCGCGGTGACCCGCTTGAGGTCGGCGGTGAGCTCGTCGACCTGCTTCTGCAGGCCGGTGGACTCGCCACCCTGCTCGGGCGAGGCACCGTCGACGGGCTCTTCGGCCGGCGCGTCGGCCTGACCGAACTCCTCGTCGAGGGTGCCGGACATGCTTTCGGCCACCTGAGCCTCGTCTCCGTTCGGAGCAGGGGTCCGGCGCTCGCCGGTCTCGGGGTCGATTCGACGCCGATCCCGGACGACCACCGGCTCCTGCTCGCCTTCGTTGCGCGACATTTCGGGCCTGTCCGAAGTCACTTCTTCTTCTCGTCCTCGTCGTCGACGATCTCGGCGTCCACCACGTCGTCGTCCTTGGCGGAGGAGCTGGAGCCCGCACCGGCCTCACCAGCGGCGTCACCGGCACCCGCGTCGCCCGCGGCGGCGGCACCGGCGTCGGCGTAGAGGGCCTGGCCGAGAGCCTGCGACTCGGTGGCCAGCTTCTCCACGGCGCTGGAGATGGCGTCGACGTCCTCGCCCTTCAGGGCCTCGTTGACCTCGTCGATCGCGCCCTTGACCTTGGTCTTGGTCTCCTCGGGCAGCTTCTCGTCGTTCTCCTTGAGGACCTTCTCGGTCTGGTAGACCAGCGTCTCGGCCTGGTTGCGGGCCTCGGCCTCCTCGCGACGCTTCTTGTCCTCCTCGGCGTGGGCCTCGGCGTCGGAGACCATGCGCTCGATGTCGTCCTTCGGCAGCGCGGAGCCGCCGGTGATCGTCATCGACTGCTCCTTGCCGGTGCCGAGGTCCTTGGCGGAGACGTGCACGATGCCGTTGGCGTCGATGTCGAAGGTGACCTCGATCTGCGGGACCCCGCGCGGCGCCGGCGGCAGGCCGGTCAGCTCGAACATGCCGAGCTTCTTGTTGTGCGCGGCGATCTCGCGCTCGCCCTGGAAGACCTGGATCTGCACCGACGGCTGGTTGTCGTCAGCGGTCGTGAAGGTCTCGGAGCGCTTGGTCGGGATCGTGGTGTTGCGCTCGATCAGCTTGGTCATGATGCCGCCCTTGGTCTCGATGCCCAGGGACAGCGGGGTGACGTCGAGCAGCAGGACGTCCTTGACCTCACCGCGCAGCACACCGGCCTGCAGCGAGGCACCGACGGCGACGACCTCGTCCGGGTTGACGCCCTTGTTCGGCTCGCGACCGTCGGTCAGGTCCTTGACCAGGTCCGACACGGCCGGCATGCGGGTGGAACCACCGACGAGCACGACGTGGTCGATCTCGGAGAGCTTGATCCCCGCGTCGCGGATGACGGACTCGAACGGCTTGCGGCAGCGCTCGAGCAGGTCGGAGGTGATCCGCTGGAACTCGGCGCGGGACAGCGTCTCGTCCAGGAACAGCGGGTTCTTGTCGCCGTCGACGGTGATGTAGGGCAGGTTGATGCCCGCGGTCGACGAGGAGGACAACTCGATCTTGGCCTTCTCAGCGGCTTCCTTGATCCGCTGCATGGCCATGCGGTCCTTGGTCAGGTCGATGCCGTTGGACGACTTGAACTTCTCGACCAACCAGTCGACGATCCGGTCATCCCAGTCGTCACCACCGAGGTGGTTGTCACCGGAGGTGGCGCGGACCTCGACGACGCCCTCACCGATCTCCAGCAGCGAGACGTCGAAGGTGCCGCCACCGAGGTCGAAGACCAGGATCGTCTGCTCGGCCTCGCCCTTGTCCAGGCCGTAGGCCAGAGCGGCTGCGGTCGGCTCGTTGACGATGCGCAGCACGTTGAGGCCGGCGATCTGACCGGCTTCCTTGGTGGCCTGGCGCTGGGCGTCCTCGAAGTAGGCGGGGACGGTGATGACCGCGTCGGTCACGTCCTCGCCCAGGTACGCCTCGGCGTCGCGCTTGAGCTTCATCAGGACTCGCGCGGAGATCTCCTGCGGCGTGTAGTCCTTGTCGTCGATGCCGACCTTCCAGTCGGCGCCCATGTGGCGCTTGACCGACCGGATGGTGCGGTCAACGTTGGTGACCGCTTGGTTCTTCGCAGGCTGACCGGTGAGGATCTCGCCGTTCTTCGCGAAGGCCACGATGGACGGCGTGGTCCGCGAGCCCTCGGAGTTGGCGATCACCGTCGGTTCACCGCCCTCCAGGACGGAAACGACGGAGTTGGTCGTCCCCAGGTCGATGCCGACCGCTCGCGCCATGG
>JALZDI010000047.1 GCA_030862655.1 Actinomycetota bacterium
CCGCGGCCGCGCGGCCGGAGAGCAGCGCGGCCTGGGCCCCCAGGTCGCTGACGACCTCGAGGTCGTCGCCGCTGAACAGGCTGCGGCGCTCCGACAGCATGACCGCGATGTGCTCGGGGACCCCCGAGTACGGCGCCGGCAGCGGCACCACCGTCGCGTAGCGGGCGCCCACCCGGTCGGCCAGGGCGCTCTCGACGGGGCACTCGGCGTTGATCCGGCGCTGCTGGCTCAGCCGGTTCAGCTTCTCGAACTCGATCGCGCCCGTGACCACGTCGTCCCCGACGTCCGCGCCGGCCGAGGCCACCGTCGTGGTGTTGCCGTCGTTGGTCCGGGCGAGGATGACGACCGCGTCGGCCTCGCTCAGCTCCCGCACCGCCCGGGCGAACCGCTGCCACAGCTCGGACGTGGACGGCTGCACGGAGCCGGTGAGCAGCTGGCGCCCGTACATGTGCGCGGCGGCCATGGTCGACATCGACCGGACCGGGCGGGGCGGCATGAACCCGGCGACGTAGCCGGCGGCGGACAGCAGGGCCAGGGTCTGCGCCAGCGGTCCCAGGTCCAGCGGCGCGGCCACCAGTGCGGCGGCGAACAGCGCCGTGGCGACGGCCGCGACGTACAGCCGGATCCGGGCGGCGCCAGACCGGTCACCGCCCTCCAGGGCGAAGTACCCGGCGGCGACCACCTCGGTGGCCGCGAACGCGACCACCGCCTCCCAGGTCACCCAGTCGGGCAGCGGCCGGGAGGACAGCACGACCGGCAGCGTGCTCACGACGTACAGCAGCGCGGCGGCGGGCAGCAGCCACGCCGGCAGCGGGCGGAACCGGGACACCAGCCGCAGGGTCAGCAGCGGCACCAGCAGCAGCACCGCCGCAGACACCGCGGACACCACCGCGGACAGCGTGGGCGCGCTCTCCAGCAGCCGTCCGCTCAGCGAGAGCACGAACAGGCCGGTCATGGCGCCGAACAGCAACGTGACCTCGCCGGCCAGCGGGTCGTGGCGGTGCACGAACGACCGCAGCGCGTGCGCGAACAGCAGCACGAACAGCAGTGCGATGACCGGTACGAGCACGTGAACGTTTTCCCCGTCGAACTGCGGGCACGGTCGCAGCGTGGCGAGGCCTCCTAGGATGCAGCCTAGGACCCGCCCGGGCGACGGTGCCATTTGGCCGCATCGTTACCGGGGTCACAACGCACGGACCACGCACGGACCCCCCATCGAGGAGGACAGCATGACGTCGACACCCGGAGACCCGCTGCGCGACGAGGCCATGGAGACCGTCCCCGGAGACGCCGGACCCGGCGGGCGACCGGGCACCGACGCCGACAGCACCGACGCTGACGCCACCGACGTGGCCGACAGCCGGGATACGGACAGCACCGACGGCACCGACGCGGACGGGACCGACGGCGACAGCAGCGACGCCGACAGCACGGACGCCGACGGCATCGACGCGGACGGCACCGACGCGGACGGCACCGACGCGGACGGCACCGACGCCTGAGCGTTGGACACCCGAGCTTGGACGCGCTGAGGCTGCTCAGTGGTGATGTCCAGGCCTTCGTCGACAAGGTCTGGGCATCACACGTGCACGTGCACCATGCCCGGCCCGAGGACCTCGCCGGTCTGCTCGACCTCGACGACGTCGACCACCTGCTGACCGGCGGCGGCCTGCGGACGCCGGCGCTGCGGCTGGCCCGGGACGGCACCGTGCTGCCGGCATCCCGGTTCACCCGCCGCGCCACGCTGGCCGGGTCACCGATGACCGGGCTGGTCGACGAGCGCAGGGTGCTCGACCTGTTCGACGAGGGGGCCACCGTGGTGCTCCAGGGCCTGCACCGCTACTGGCCGCCGCTGGCCGACCTCGTGCGTGACCTCGAGCTCGCCCTGGGCCACCCCTGCCAGGCCAACGCCTACCTCACCCCTCCGGGGTCGCAGGGCTTCGCGCTGCACTCCGACACCCACGACGTGTTCGTGTTCCAGACCCATGGCACCAAGCTGTGGGAGGTGCACGACGAGAGCGGTCCCCGCGAGGTGCCGATGCAGCCGGGCACCTCGATGTACCTGCCGGCCGGCACCCCGCACGCCGCCCGCACCCAGCAGACCGCCTCATTGCACGTCACCGTCGGCATCAACCAGGTCGGCTGGCGCCCGGTTCTCGATCGCGCCGTGCAGACCGTCCTCGACCGGGCGGCCACGGAGCTGCGCCCCGACGAGCCGCTGCCTGCCCGCTACCACCACGACCCGGCAGAGCTCGCCAGTGAGCTCGGCCGGCGACTGCGCCTGCTCGCCGACCGGCTGGCCACCGCCGACCCCGACGAGCTGGCCGCCCGCGAGGCCGAGCGGTTCCTCACCGGCCGGCCCGCCGCCGTACGCGGTGGCCTGCGCGACCGGCTGGCCGTGCGCTCGCTCGCCGACGACAGCCTGCTGCGGCGGCGCCCACACTCGGTCTGCCGGCTGGTGCCCGCCGGCCACCGGCTGCGGGTGCTGCTCGGCGACCGCGAGCTGCGGGTGCCGGCCCACCTGCACGATCCCCTCGACCACGTGCGCACGCACCCCGAGCTGCGCCCGGCGGACCTGGCGCCGTGGCTGGACGAGCAGAGCCGACTCGTGCTGACCCGGCGACTGGTGGTCGAGGGTCTGCTCGAGGTCTCGGGGTGAGCGGCGCGTTCCGCTGCTCGCGCGCGAGCGCCGCGCTGGCCGAGCCGCTCGCCGGCACCGCCTCCACGGTGCGCGCCTTCCTCCTGCTGGAGGTGCGCGGCCCCTGGGGCGTCGACGCGCTGCGTGACTGCCGGCTCCCGGCCGCGCTCGCCGCCGAGCTCGACCGCCGGTGTCGCGCGTCGGGCGTGCGACCGCTGCTCATCCGCCGGCACGGGCGGTCGCGCGGGGACGCGATCCGCTGCTTCGGCGCGTACGCCGACCCGCACCGCCCGTGGATGGAGGGCGCCACCCTGGCCCGGCACGAGGACGTCCTCGACCTCGACCTGAACCGGCTCGGCGCCGGACGGCCGATTGGGCTGGACACCGACCCCGACCCGGTGTTCCTCGTCTGCACCCACGGACGCCACGACGCCTGCTGCGCCGAGCGCGGCCGGCCGATCGCGGCGGCGATGACCGCGTCGCACCCGGCGCAGACCTGGGAGTGCTCCCACATCGGCGGCGACCGCTTCGCCGGAAACCTGCTCGTCCTGCCCGACGGGCTCTACTACGGCCGCGCCGACGCCCAGTCGGGCCCGGCGATCGCCGCCGCCCACCTGACCGGACGCCTCGACCTGGACCACCTGCGGGGCCGCGCCGGCTTCGGCTTCGCCACCCAGGCCGCCGAGTGGCACCTGCGCCGCCATCTCGACGTGACCGGCACCGACCGGCTGCGGCTGGAGCTGCAGGGCTCCGCCGACGGCGTGACCCACGCCCTGTTCCGCGTGGACGAGTCCCGGCGCTGGCGGGTGCGGGTGCGGACCGACCACGGCGAGCCGCGGCAGCTCACCTGCCAGTCCGCGCACGGGCGCCGGGCGCTGCGCTTCGCGCTGGTCGGCATCGACGCGCTCGACCCCTGAGGCGGCAGCTGCCCCCTCTGCCGCGGCCGATCGTGATTTCACGCCCGGTTGACGGGCCCCGGGCACCCTGCGGGTCAGAGGTTGCCGCCCCGTGGCACGTCGCGAACGTGGGGTTCGTATGCGGGGCCCGAGGTTTGGGGGCCGTCATGGTCAGTTCCATCGCCCGCGCACACGCACGTCGACCGAGAAGGCGCACCGCCGTGCTCTCCGTGCTGGCGATGGCGACATCGCTGCTGCCCGCTGCGGGCCTGGCCGGGCTGGTGAACACGCCCGCGCACGGCGCGGCCCCGGTCGGCCAGGGGTTCAACCTGAACGCCGCCGACCTGCGGTTCATCCTCCAGCAGATCAAGATCGCCGAGCGGCACGCGGCGACCGCGACCCCGGGCAACCCCTGCGGCACTCTGCTGGGGGACGGCCCCGACCAGATCCCCAGCGACGGCAACAAGGGCGAGGAGCTGCCGTGGGGCCTGCGCACCCTGGACGGCACCTGCAACAACCTGCTGCCCGGGCAGTCCAGGTTCGGCGCCGCCGACCAGGTCATGCCCCGGGCGGCCGCCCCGGTCTTCCGCGACGCCCAGACCGGCGACCCCGACGGTCCCGGCCCTGCCGGCCCCGCCGCCACGTCGTACACGCAGAAGCGCGGCATCGTCATCGACTCCCAGCCGCGGGTGATCAGCAACCTCATCGTGGACCAGTCACCGGCCAACCCGGCCGCGCAGGCCGCGGCGGGCGAGGACACCGAGCCCGACGACTCCGGCACCCTGATGATCCCCAACACGGCTCCGGACGCCGGGCTGTCGGCGCCGTACAACTCGATGTTCACGCTGTTCGGCCAGTTCTTCGACCACGGCCTGGACCTGACCAACAAGGGCGGCGGCACGGTGTTCATGCCGCTGCGAGCCGACGACCCGCTGATCGTCGGCCAGGACGGCGTGGCCGGCACGGCCGACGACCCGGCGGACCCGCCCCCTCCGGAACTGCGGTTCATGGTGCTGACCCGGGCGACCAACCGGCCCGGCCCCGACGGCGTGATGGGCACCGGCGACGACGTGCAGAACGCCACGAACCAGACCAGTCCGTTCGTCGACCAGAACCAGACCTACACCTCGCACCCCTCGCACCAGGTCTTCCTCCGCGACTACGCGATGAACGCCGACGGCGACCCCGTGTCGACCGGGCGGCTGATCAACGGCCCGGGCGGCGGCATGGGCACCTGGGCCTCGGTCAAGCAGCAGGCACGCAACCTTCTCGGACTGCGCCTGCGCGACACCGACGCGCTCAACGTGCCGCTGCTGGCGACCGACCCGTACGGCCGGTTCATCCGCGGGGCCAACGGCTTCCCGCAGGTGATGCTGTCCAACGGCGACCTGCTCGAGGGCGACCCCGCCGCCAACGGTGGCCAGGGAGTGACACTCCCCCTGAGCGCCCGGCGGACCGGGCACGCCTTCCTCGACGACATCGCGCACCACGCAGTGCCGGTCGGCGACCTCGACCATGACCCGGCCACGCCCCCGACCCCGCTGGCGGCGGACGGCCCCGGGACCAACGACGACCACGACCCGGCCACCTACGACGACGAGATGCTCGGCGCGCACTACGTCGCCGGTGACGGCAGGGTCAACGAGAACATCGGCCTCACCGCGGTGCATCACGTCTTCCACGCCGAGCACAACCGGCTGACCGCGGACATCAAGCAGGTGCTGCAGACCGAGGACCCGGCCAGCGTGCCGCAGTGGCAGCTCGCCCCCGGTGTCTGGAACGGCGAGCGCATCTTCCAGGCCGCCAAGTTCGTCACCGAGATGGAGTACCAGCACCTCGCGTTCGAGGAGTTCGCCCGCAAGGTGCAGCCGCAGGTCAACGTCTTCGCCGGCTATGACACAAGCATCAACCCCGCGATCATGGCCGAGTTCGCGCACACGGTGTACCGGTTCGGGCACTCGATGCTCACCGAGAGCGTGGACCGCGTCAACACCGACGGCTCCCGCAACGACATCGCGCTGCTCCAGGCGTTCCTCAACCCGCCCGAGTTCACCGACGGCGGGCCGGCCGGGCAGCTCACGCCCGACCAGGCGGCCGGGTCGATCTTCGCCGGCATGTCGTCCCAGGTCGGCAACGAGATCGACGAGTTCGTCACCGAGGCGCTGCGCAACCGGCTGCTCGGTCTGCCGCTCGACCTGGCCACGATCAACCTGGCCCGCGGCCGCGACACCGGCATCCCGCCGCTGAACGTCGCCCGCGGCGAGTTCTACGCCGAGACCAACAACAACTCGACGCTGCGGCCCTACGCCAGCTGGTTCGACTTCGGCCTGAGCCTGCGGCACCCCGAGTCGCTGACCAACTTCGTCGCGGCGTACGGGACGCACCCCAGCATCAGCGGCAACCGGGCGAACCGGCGCGCCGCCGCCCAGGCGCTCGTCGACGGCGGCGCAGGCGCCCCGGCCGACGCCCTGGACTTCATGCGCGGCACCGGTGCCTGGGCCAACCAGCCCGGCGGGGAGACGGTCACCGGTCTGGACGATGTCGACTTCTGGGTGGGCGGCCTGGCGGAGAAGCCACAGCCGTTCGGCGGCCTGCTCGGCTCCAGCTTCAACTACATCTTCGAGATGCAGATGGAGAACCTGCAGGACGGCGACCGGTTCTACTACCTGTCCCGCACCGCCGGGCTCAACCTGCTCACCCAGCTCGAGGGCAACTCGTTCGCCGAGATGGTGATGCGCAACACGGGGGCCGAGGACCTGCCGGGCGACATGTTCGCCTCGGCCGACCTGCGGTTCAAGCTGGCCAACCTCGGACCCTCCAGCGGCCCGATCCAGGACGACGAGACCACGCCGTACGACGAGACCACGCTCCTCACCCGGATGGTCGACGAGACCGTGCGCTACGCCGGCGAGCTGCACGTCATCTTCAACGGCACCACCGCCGCCGACCGCATCCGGTCCAGCGAGGGTGACGACACCATCCGCGCGAACGACGGCAACGACCGGGTCGAGGCCGGTTCCGGCAACGACCTGGTCTGGGGTGGCCTGGGCAACGACATCCTCAGCGACCTGTTCGGCGACGACGACATCAAGGGCGGCGACGGGCACGACGCCATCCAGGGCGGCTCGGGCTTCGACCTGCTCCAGCCCGGCCGCGGCGACGACTTCGTCGGCGGCGGGGAGGACCCGACCGAGACCCTCGCGGGCCCCGGCGACGACCTGGTCTTCGGCGGCCAGTCCGCCGACATCGTGATCGGCGGCGGTGGCAACGACTGGGTCGAGGGCGGTGGCCAGGCCGACGAGCTGATCGGTGACAGCGCCGCGGTGTTCCAGGACGACCTCGACGACCCCGGGCACGACGTCTTCAGCGGCGACGGCGGCGCGGACGAGTACGACGCCGAGGGCGGGGACGACATCATGGTCTCCGGGCCCGGGGTGGAGCGTAACGAGGGCATGCGCGGCTACGACTGGGTCACCCACACGCGCGACCCGCAGCCTGCCGACTCCGACATGAACGTCACGCTGTTCCTGCCGCCGACCGTGGAGGCGCTGCGCGACCGGTTCGGCCTGGTCGAGGGTCTGTCGGGCTGGCGGTTCGACGACGTGCTGCGCGGCGACGACGGCCTCTTCCCGCCGCCGGGCGACCCGGCCGACCCCGAGCCTCCCGAGGCCGGAGCGGACGCCGACGAGCCGCTCGACCACGTGCTGGACGCCGAGGGCATCGCGCGCATCGACGGCCTCGCCGGGGTGCTGCCGGCCGGTACCACCGAGGTCCGGGGCAACATCCTGCTCGGCGGCGACGGTGACGACACCATCGAGGGCCGCGGCGGCGACGACGTCATCGACGGCGACGCCTGGCTGGACGTGCAGCTGCTCGCGCCCGACCTGTCCACGCCCGTGGACGGGGACACCAGGCTGTTCGACAGCATGGGTCCGCTGCAGGACGCCGTGTTCGCCGGGGACCTCCGGCCGAGCCAGATCTCGGTGGTCCGGCAGGTCCGGCACGCCCCGGCGGGCAGCAGCGACAGCGACACGGCGGTGTTCTCCGATCTGCGGTTCAACTACGACTGCCGGGTCGGCGGTCAGACCGTCAGCCCCTGCCCGACCACGTCCGACGGCGGGCGGGTCAGGGTCACCCACGCCGCCGGGACGCTGACCGACGGCACCGACGTGCTCACCAACGTCGAGCACCTGGTGTTCGCCGACAGCGTGCCGCCGAGCGCCCCGACGGGTGTGACCGCGACCGGCGGGAACGAGTCGGCGACGGTGCAGTGGAACCGGCCGCGGACGGGCGCCGTGAGCGGGTTCACCGTGCAGGCCTTCGACACCGAGGACCGTGCGGTGGGCCTGCCGCGCAGTGCCGGACCCGACGCGCGCAGCCTGCGGATGACGGGCCTGGTGAACGACCGGACGTACGTGTTCAAGGTGCGCGCCTCCAACGCCGCCGGTGACGGCGCCTTCTCGGCCGCGTCCAACCCGGTGGTCCCGGAGACCACCGCGCCGGGCGCGCCGACGATCGGAACCGTCGTGGCCGGCAACCGTCAGGTCACGGTCCGCTGGGCCACTCCCGCCGACAACGGCGGCGAGCCGGTCGACCACTACGCCGTCAAGGTGATCACCGCACAGACCGACGACCGCGTCGTCGAGGCGCCCGGCACCGCCACCCGGGTCGTCGTCGACCGGCTGACCAACGGCACGCCGTACCGGTTCCAGGTCACCGCGGTCAACGCCAAGGGGGCCGGGCCGGCGTCGGAGGAGTCGGCCACGGCCACCCCGGGCACCGTGCCCAGCGCACCGCGCATCGGCACCGCCACCGCGCGCGACTCCGCCGCGCTGGTCACCTGGCGGCCTCCGCTGTCCGGCGGTGGGCTCGGCGTCGACGGATACCGCATCCGGGTCATCAACGCCGCCGGCAACCAGGTGGGTGCGCTGCGCACAGCGCAGGCGACCCACCGCGAGGCCGTGGTCCGCGGGCTGCGCAACGGGCGGACCTACCGGTTCCGGGTGGCCGCGGTGAACGCGATGGGACAAGGGGCGTTCTCCACGCGGTCGAACCAGGTCCGGGTCAGCCGGGCTCCGACGGCCCTGGCCGGGAGGCCCGGCGGACGGCGGACGGCGAAGATCCGCTGGTCGGCTCCGGCCACGGCGACCCGGATCACCGGCTACCGGGTCACCGCGCTGCGGATGGAGTCGCGTGCGCGGGACGCCCAGGTGGTCCGGCGGTACCGCTCACCGGAGCTGCCCGCGCGGGCGCGTCGCTACACCTTCGTGCTGCCCCGAGGGACCTACCGCTTCCGGGTCGTCGCGCTGAGCAGGCTCGGGCGGATCGGCCGGTCGGTCACCTCCCGGTCGGTGCGCCCGCAGTAGGCGCGCAGCAGGCGAGCGGCGGGCCGCGAGCCGGCACGTGGAGGTGCGTTCGGACGAGGGGGGCTGTGCGAGGCTGGCCACCATGAGCGCGCCTCCCGTGCCCCTGCCCGTCGACGACCTCGCCGAGCTGCGGCGCCGGCGCAGCGCCAAGTGGCGCACCTACGCCGAGGACGTGCTCCCGCTGCCGGTCGCGGAGATGGACTTCGCGCTGGCGCCGGCGGTGCGAGGCGCGCTG